>JAIFMR010000008.1 GCA_020048255.1 Rhodoferax sp.
CATAGAACAAGCGGTAGAAGCGATTGTTTTTGATGGCACACAGACAGCCAGATGGCAACTGAATGCTGCCTCACGCCAGCAGTCTGGCGTCAGTTCGCACCATGCTCTTAACCGCAAATTCGCCAGGCAGACAGATCAGGGTCTCAAACTGGCGCTGCTCGCCATCCACTTCGCCGGGTAACAAATTAAGTGAAATGCTGCCGCCCTGGCGCTCGACAAAGCCTTTGACGGCATCCATGCCGACACCCCGGCCAGAGACTTCGGTAACCCGTTGGGCGGTTGACAGACCCGGTCTGAAAATCAGTTGTGCGGTGGCGTAAGCGCTGATCGGCTGATTGGCATCAATCAGTTTGCTGGCAACCGCCTTGGCATAGATGACCCCCAATGCCAGCCCGCGTCCGTCGTCGCGCAGGCGCAGCGTGAACACGTCGTCATCCAATGACAGGTCAAGTGCGATAGTCCCGGTCGCCGTTTTGCCCTTGGCCAGGCGCTTGTCAGCCGACTCAATGCCGTGGTCCAGGGCATTGCGGTACAGGTGCATGAACACGTTTTTCAGCAAATCAGCCACCTGGGCTTTCACCACGATGCCACCGTCGTTGATAACCAGTTGCGGCACCTCCTTGCCCAGTTCCCTGGCCAGGGCCGGCACCGAGTCCAGCACACCAGCCAAAACATCCTGGATTTTTTCAGTGCCAATCAGCAGCAGGCTGTGGTGCAAATTTGCCACCACGGCACGCAGCGCAGGCAGGCTGGTTTGGTCAACCTTTGCCAGCAATTCCAGGTCACGCGCGATCACGTCTTTTTGCACCATCAGGAACTTGTCAACAGCGCCACGACGCCCCGGCCCCTTGCGGCCCAGTTTGACCTCGTTGACATGCGTGTATTCGTCCAAAACGGCAGACGCAGCATCGAGTTCGGCCAGCAGTTGTTCACCATCCAACGGGGCATCCGGATTTTTGCGCAACGCGTCATACGATTGCTCGGCCTGGTGGAACACGTTGGTCAACAGCAACAAACCGTAAGTACGTGCATTGCCCTTGACGGTGTGCATATTGCGAAACAGCAAATTGACCAGCGCCGGGTCGGCCAAATGACTGGCTTGTTCCAGGTTTTGCGCGATCAGGGTCCGGTTTTCTGAAATCAGGTTTTTCGCGCTGTCCACAAAGGACTGGAATTTTTCCTGCTGAACCGACAGAATTTCACCGATGATGGTCAGTTCACGCCGCTGCTGGCTGGCTCTGGCGGCCAGCGCACGCAGTTCGGTGACATCGCGCAGGCTCAGCATCAGGCGCAATGTTGTGCCCGATTCATCGGTAATTGGTGACCAGGTCAGGTCAATCGTTTTACAGCGGCCGTCGGGCATGGTTTTTTGAATTTCCCTCACCAGCAAGTGGGCGTTAAACTCAAAATTCATCGCATCTTCACCAATGCAGGCAAGGCTGGCAGCCGCCACCTGCGCCAGCACATCGGCACTGCAATTGGTGTTGGCAAACACCAGCGCCATCACATCCTGACCACCAATGTCCTGGGTTTCAAGGATTGTTTCAAGATAAGTCGAATACTCGGGATGCACCGTGTTGCCCGGCATGACCGTCAGAATGCCCTGCGGTATGTAGTGCAACATCGCCTGAATATCGGCCGTTTTTTGCCTGACCAGCCCGGAGCTTTCCTCAATTTTGCCGATCATGGCATTGAAGGCCGTGATGGAGCGGCCAATCTCGTCGGCACGCTTGACAGGCACCCGGTGACTGAAGTCCTGACTGATCGCTATGTCGGTCATCTTCAACTGCATGTCGTTGATCGGATGAATGATGCGGCGGTACAGCAGCATCCCGACCAGGCTCATCACCACCACCGACAGCAGCGTAATGACCACAAGTGTCGTCGTGGAGGCCCGCAAATTGTCATTCATGCGCAAAATGGCTTCGTCCTTGCTGCGGCGCTTTTCGATCTGTATGGTTTCAATGATGGCCATTTGTTCGCGCAAATACTGCTCTACCGTGGCTCCCAGCAGCGCCTCGGCCATGTCTTTTTGGCCGGCCATCTTGAACCTGGCCGTGTCATCGATGGATGCAAAGTAGTTAACCAGGCTTTCCTGCGCCTGATCAATCAAGCCGCGCTGGGCATTGCTGTCGGCCTGAGCGCGCTGCTGGCGCAATGCGTCTTGCAGCAGCACCTGGCGGCCTGAGAGGTCTTGTCTGGCTGTGGCAACGGCACCGACGTCAGGTGCTGACACCATAACCAGCGTGGCGATCTGCACATCCTTGAGCTGACTCATCAGTTCAACTGACGCCAGCGCACTGGGCACCACGCCTTCGGTCACCGTCTTGACCTCGGCCGCGCTGCCGCGCGATATGAACGCGGCAATGCTGCCCCCAAAGCCCATGCCACCGACGGCCAGGACAATCAGCAAAATGATCAGTTGACGAATACTCATGATGGCCTGCTTTCATTAGATAAAGTGGAATGGCGCAATGACCCAAACCGGATGCAAGCTCCCCGGATCAATGCAGCCGGGCCACATCATCGTGGTGCAACGTGACCTCCCCATGACAGGTTGGAAACCCTGCCATTCAGTCGCCCATTTGGCATGGCTTATGCTCTCGTCGGAATCGCGCTGCCACACACTTGCTGTATAAATGTGGCATCGACACGCGATCGGGGTCTATCCCCAAGGTCAATTCCTGAAACTGCCTGAACCACGAAAGCAATCACATCATGACAACGTCACGGGCCGCTGCCGAACCCCTGCATTTGACCGTTACCAGAATATGCCCATGTCAGTTGGCCAGAATGACACCAGCGTGGTTGAGTATTGGCAAACAACATGCGCCATGCACGATGAATTCCATGCCAGACACCTGCCTTTTGGCAAAACCGATGTCCGGGATTTCTTCGGGTTTCTGGACCAGGTGATGACGGCCCTCGGGCCGACAAACGGTCATGCCAGTTCCGGCTTTGGTGACAAAACAACAGTTCCCATCGACAATCTGGAACTGCTCCGCCATGAGATTGGCAAGGTCTATCAGCTTTCCGTCGATCAATGGCACTTGAGCATGAAAAAATTACGTTCTTTTAGCTGAACTGACTTACAGAAAACACCCCATGACTGATAAACACCTCTCCAGCCAGTTTGAAAACGAACTCCATCTTGTTTCTGCCCAGTTGACGACGCTTGGACGTCAGGTGGATGACCAGGTCTTGCAGGCGATCAACGCCTTGTCTCATTTCAATGCCGAAGGCGCACGCCAGGTGCTTGCAGCAGAAGCGGATGTGAATACGCTTGAAGCCGCGATTGACCAGGAAATCACCAGCATCATCGCCCGGCGGCAGCCGACGGCGCGTGACCTGCGTTTACTGATGGCGATCTCCAAAGCGTCCGGCATCCTGGAGCGGGTTGGCAATGAGGCAGCCAAAATGTCTCACAAAGTGCTCAAGCTGATCCAGAGGGCAGCCAGGCGTGTGGTGCCGCCGCAGGAACTCAATGTGTTGAGCCGGCTGACAACCGGGCTACTGCGCGACGCGCTGGATGCCTTTGCCCGGCAGGATTTGGAGGCTGCCCTGGCGGTCATGAAAGAAAACCAGTTGATGGTAAAAGAGATTGAAACGCTGGTTCATCAGCTTGTCAGCAGGATGATGCAAGCGCCACACACGATTTCAATCTGTGTCGAACTGATTGCCTTGACCAAGTCGCATGAACTGATCATGGACCACACCAGGCACATCGCCGAGCTGGTGGTCTATGTGGTGCAGGGCACCGACGTGCATCACATCCCGGCAGCGCAGCTTGAGGAACTGGCCGGATAAGTCCGGCCATCGCCCTAGTCGCCAACATTCTTCTGGTTGCCACGCCGGTGATTGGCGGCGGCAGCCTGAAACAAACCTTTTGATCAGCAAAAAAGCCCGGACCTGGCATGGCTACGCCCCGCTTTTCGCACGGCTATGACTTTGATCCTGGCTACAACATGGACCTGGCGCAGTTGCTGACCATCGACGCGCCGCTGCCGCCAGCGGATTTTGCCGATTTCTGGCAGCAGCGCCATGCGGCTGCGCTGGCCTTGTCGCCCTGCCCGCGCCTCACGCCGATGGAGGGCCCCTACCCGCACCACGCGCTGTACGACCTGCGCTACACATCGACCGGTGCAACAGAAATTGGCGGCTGGCTGCTGGTGCCAACCCACGGGCGGGTGCGCCGTGGCGTTGTTTTCGGTCATGGTTATGGTGGCTGCGACCTGCCACAGGCGCAGGATTTGTTGCCGGTGGAAGATGCGGTGTTGCTGTTTCCGTGTTTTCGCGGTATTGGTCGCAGTCCTTTGCCCGGGGTGTCAGCCGACCCGAACCAGCATGTGCTGCACCACATTGAAGATCGGCAGCGCTACATCATCGGCGGCTGCGCAGAAGACCTGTGGCTGGCGGTGTCGGCGCTGCTAGCGCTATTTCCCTGGGTGGCAGGGCAGGTGGCATATTCGGGCATCAGTTTTGGCGGTGGCATTGGTGCGCTGGCCGTGCCGTGGGATGCACGCATTGGGCGCTTGCATCTGCATGTGCCGACGTTTGGCCATCAGGCATTGCGCCTGACGCTCCCTTGCGTTGGCAGCGGCGAGGCGGTGCGCAATTTTCAGCGCGAAAGCGGTTTTCAGGTGATGAACACACTGGCCTATTTCGATGCCGCATCCGCTGCGCGCTACCTGCGCATACCCGTGCTGGTGGCGGCAGCGCTATTTGACCCGGCGGTGCCGCCACCCGGACAATTTGCCATTTTCAACGCCATTGCCGGGCCGCTCAGACGCTTGTTTGTGCTGCCGTGCGGCCATTTTGATGAGGCAGGTCAAACCCTGCGCTTGCAGCAAATGCAGCGCGAAGTGGCCCGCTTGTTCACGGAATTGCGGCCCTGACAAGGTTGCCTGCGGCGCCTCCAGCCAAGGCGACAAACTGACCCGTCCGGTCGCGGCATTCGGCAAACTGTCATAAATATTCCATACGATCAGGCTTTTACTCGGCGTCGGAGCGTTGCCGTCGCGTGGTTTTTTCTGGCCGAGTCTGGGTGACTGGGCGCTGTTTGCTGACGCATGAAAGGCATAGTATGACAACCGATGCCGATAGTTCCTCGCCTGAGGATCTGCTGGAGTTTGTGGGAGAAACCGACAGCGCTGACGCGTCGGTGGCCGGTCCTGCCCACCTGAGCTGGCGCATCTTGATCGTTGACGATGACCTCGATGTACACCAAGCTACCTTGTTCTCACTTGGGTCGCTGACACTGTTTGGCCGCTCGCTGCAATTCCTGCATGCACACAGTGCCAGCGAAGCGCGCGAGTGCCTGTTGCGCGAGCGTGACCTGGCGCTGATCTTGCTGGATGTGGTGATGGAGACGCACGAGTCCGGATTGATGCTGGTGGATTTCATCCGCACCACGGCCGGCCTGGTCAGCACCCGCATTGTGTTGCGCACCGGACAACCGGGCTACGCCCCCGAGCACGAAACCATTCTGCGCTATGACATCAATGACTACAAAACCAAGTCCGAGCTGACGCATCACAAGCTGCTGACCACCGTCACCACCGCAGTACGCTCCTACGACCAGTTGTGCATGATTGAAGCCGGGCGCAAAGGCCTGGAGCTGATCGTGCGCGCCAGCAGCAGCTTGCTGGAGACACAAGGCATCAAAATGTTTGCCAGCGGCGTGATCACGCACCTGGCGGCACTGCTGGGCACCGAGCCTGACGGGCTGGTCTGTGCCCAAGGTGAATGTGTCAGCGCCGACTACACC
>JAIFMR010000066.1 GCA_020048255.1 Rhodoferax sp.
GCCACGCCCGCCCGCCAACACCATGGCAAAGGTATTTCGGGTGAGCTGACTGACAAACCGTGGGTCGCGTGGTGCGGGTAATCCAGTTGGGGGTGCTTTATCTTGTGACATGGGAGGACCCTGCAGCAAAAGTTGAAACGTTTGAAACCGCCAGAAAACCAATGCTCAATTCTAGGTGTGATCGCTTTCATCACATCCATTGACCCGGAAAATTTGGTGCCATGATGACATGGACTCATTGTCTTGGGATGGGGCGCCAAAGGTGATAATGATTTCCAAACTTGGAATGGAGAAATGCATTTTTTGAGGCCCGGTCTGTTGTGTTTTTTGAGCCTGTGGGCGTTGACGGCGTGTCAACGCGCGCCCGAATCCGTGACTGAGAATGCACCCAGAACCGTCATCAGTTTTTTGCACTATTTCACAGATTCGTTGAGCGGTGGCCTGGACGACATGGCGCGTACTTTCAACAGCCAAAACACAAGTTATGAACTCAAAGCGGTTTCATTGGATCATGAAGCTTTCAAAACCAGTATTCAGGACACCCTGAAATCAGACCACCCCCCGGACTTGTACTCTTATTGGGCCGGTGCGCGCACAGCCTCTATCGTCAACGACCTCGAGCCCCTGGACGACATCTGGCAGCAGGCCAAACTCGATGAGCGTTTCCCGCCCAATTTGATCCGCGCTGCCAGCGAGTACCAGGGCAAGAAATACTTCATCCCACTGACGCAACACAGCGTGGTCTTCTTCTACAACAAAAAGGTTTTTGAGGCTCACCACTTGATGCCACCCAAGACCTGGGCTGAGTTTTTGCAGGTGTGCGCCACGCTCAAAGCCAAAGGGGTAACGCCGATTGCCCTAGGGGCCAAAGACCGGTGGCCGGCCCAGTTCTGGTTTGACCTGTTGTTGCTGCGAACCGCCCCGTATGAGTTTCGACAGAGCTTGATGGCCGGCCAGGTCAAGTACGACGACCCCAAAGTGCGTGCTGTGTTTGAACGTTGGGCGGCTTTGATGGACCGAGGCTACTTCAATGACGGCACCAACGAGCTCAGCTGGGACAAAGGCGCCAACGAGCTGGTGTATGCCGGCGGTGCAGCCATGACATTGATGGGTACCTGGAATATTGGCTACTTCACCAACGACGCACACAAATGGGTTGCCGGCAAAGACTTTGACTTTTTCCCGTTTCCCAGCATCGAGCCGGGGTTGCCCAAGGTGGCACTCGGCCCGATTGATGGGCTGGTGTTACCCAAAAAAGCCAGCAACAAGGCCGGCGCCAAAGTAGCCATGGTTTATTTGGCAGACGTTGATGCGCAACAGGCCATCAGCCGGGGCTCTGGCGCTCTGGCGCCAAACAAGCGGATATCACGCGGCTTTTACAGTGACATTCAGCAGCGCGTGCTGGACGATACCGCCAGCAGTCCATTCTTTGCTTTCAACTATGACCTGTCCACGCCACCCGCCGTGGCGGAACTGGGCCTCAACGCGTTCTCGGAGTTTCTGGCGTTTCCCAAGGCTTATGTCAAGATTTTGGGCAAGCTCAGCCAGGACGCCCAGGGCCGTTTCCAATCGATCGCATTCCCCTGACCTGTGCGCCTTTTCAGCCAATTCAAACTTCGTGAAAAGATAGGCAGCAGCTTTGGCGTGCTGATTGCCATGCTCATGGTCAATGCCATGGTGGTTGGCGTGGGCACCTACGCCATCGTTGAGCAAGTCAGCCACAAACAAAACGTGGGACAGATTTTTACCGAGATCGACAAGGTGCGGCTGCTTGTGAGTCGCTACGTCAACAGCTTGTCGCGGGCATCTGCCCAGCAGGTTTTTTTGGGTTTGGATGCCACCCGCAAGAAGATCAGTGCCACCAGCCAGGGGATGAATGATGAACAGCTCCGGAGCATGTTGCCGCTGCTGGACGACTTCAAGCTCAACTTTCAGAAATACATGGTGGAGGCGGACCAAAAGTCAGCCCTGGAAAGTCGCGCGGCCATGCTGGGACAACGCATGTCAGTTCATTTGGACGAGGCCCATAAAACACCCAATTTGCGCCAGGATCACCAAGCCTTTGATGCGATGCAGACGCAACTGCTGGCACTGCAGTGGGCGGGGCAGTCCATGCAGTCGGATCCGCGCCAGGCGAGCGCTCAGTTGCGCAATATCACGCAGGCTCTGACGGACCTGCGCCAAAGCAGCAACCGTATTCAGGCGAGTCAGGATGGGCAAAGGCTGCTGTTTCGGATTTTGCGGGACGCCTCTGATTACGCCACCAGCCTGGACAGCTATGTTCGATTCCAAGATCTGAACACGCAGACTGAACAAAGACTGACCGACATCTCAGACGCGCTTCAAGACAGCAATCAACGCGTCAGCCAAAGTGTGGACCAAGCCATCCGGTCCCAAATTTCACTGGTGATTGGCTTGATGGTCCTGATGTTTTTGCTGACCCTGATCTGTGCGGTAGCGCTTTCGAAGTACCTCACCCGGGAGATCTTGCGCCCGATACGCGCGCTGGTGGGTGTGACCCATGACATCGCGCAGGGCAACCTGCAAGCGCGAGCCAGTGGGGTGGTCGACGATGAAATTGGTGAACTCGCAGGCTCATTCAACAACATGACGCAGAGTCTGCTGGACAAAAATCAGGCGCTGCTGTTGGCGCAACAGGAATTGGAGCAACGGGTACACGAGCGCACCCTGCAACTTGCTGGCCTCAACGAGTCTCTGACCCTTGAAATCAGCGAGCGCAAGCTGGCTCAAGAGAATCTGCAACTCGCTGCAAGTGTGTTTACCCATGCCCGCGAGGGCATCATGATCACAGACGCTGCGGCAAATATTGTCGAGGTGAATGAGGCGTTCACGCGCATCACCGGCTACGCGCGTGCCGAGGTGATCGGGGAAAACCCGCGCATTCTCAAATCGAACCGGCAAACCCCCGCGTACTACGCCGCCATGTGGAAGGCCTTGGCCGAGAAAGACCATTGGTACGGTGAGGCCTGGAATCAACGCAAAAATGGCGAGATCTACGCCGAGATGCTGACCATCAGTGTTGTGCGGAACGCACAAGGCCAGGCACAGCATTACGTGGCCTTGTTCTCTGACATCACGCCCATGAAAGAGCATCAGCAACAGCTTGAGAACATCGCCCACTTTGACGCGCTCACGCAGTTGCCTAACCGTTTGTTGCTGGCAGACCGGCTGCAGCTGGCCATGCTGCAATGCCAACGCAGACAGAACTTGTTTGCAGTAGCCTATCTGGACCTTGACGGGTTCAAGATCATCAATGACACCTACGGTCATGATGTCGGTGATGAGCTGCTGGTGGCCCTGTCCCACAGCATGAAAAGTGTGCTGCGTGAAGGTGACACATTGGCGCGCATTGGGGGGGACGAATTTGTGGTGGTTCTGGTGGATTTGAACCATTTCAGTGACCATGAGCCTCTGCTGGAGCGCCTGCTACAGGCGGCCTGCAGCCCGATGCTGGTTCAAACCGCCGCCGGTGGGGTGAGCATGCAGGTCTCGGCCAGCATCGGTGTCACGCTTTACCCGCAAGACAACTCCGACGCGGATTTGCTGATGCGTCACGCGGATCAAGCCATGTACGCTGCCAAACAAGCGGGCAAAAACCGATATCGCTTGTTTGATGTGGCCCACGACACCGCCATCAAGATTCGGATGGAAAGCCTGGAGCACATTGTCATGGCGCTCAACCGGGGTGAGTTCTTGCTGCACTACCAACCCAAGGTGAACCTGGCCAACAGCATGATCACCGGTGCTGAGGCTTTGATACGCTGGCAGCACCCCGAGCGCGGCTTGTTGTTCCCGGACAGTTTTTTGCCCGCGGTGGAGGGCCACCCTGTCAGCATTGCCATTGGCGAGTGGGTCATTGCCAACGCTCTGGCCCAAATGCGCACCTGGCAGGCGCAAGGTCTGAGTTTGTCGGTCAGTGTGAACATAGGCGGGCGGCAGTTACAGCAGGAAGGCTTTGCCGCGCGATTGGGCGAGTTGCTGTCGGACTGCCCCGAGATTTCGCCCCAACAATTGCAGCTGGAAGTGCTGGAAAGCAGCGCATTGGAAGACCTGGCCAAAGTCAGCGCAGCCATGATCGCCTGCCAGAGTCTGGGGGTCAGTTTTGCGCTGGACGACTTTGGTACGGGCTATTCGTCCCTCACCTACCTGAGGCGCCTGCCAGCGGGCACCCTGAAAATTGACCAGAGTTTTGTGCGGGATATGCGCGAAGATCCCAACGACCTGGCGATTGTCAATGGCGTCATTGGTCTGGCCAAGGCGTTTGATCGGAAGGTGATTGCCGAGGGTGTCGAAACCGCTGCACACGGTCAGTTGTTGTTGAGCATGGGCTGTGTTCTGGCGCAGGGTTACGGCATTGCCAGGCCGATGCCTGCCGGCAGCTTGCCAGGCTGGATTTCCAGCTGGCATGCCCAGGCCGTGTGGACCGCTTAGGGTTCAAGCACCTGCCATGCGCAGGCGGCGCGCGGACTCCTCTGCACGCGCATCGTCAATCTCACGCATGACGCTGCCTACATCCACGTCAGCCTGGGTGCGCTCATAACGACCTGTCAGCACGGTCTCGTTGCTGAGCAGACCGCTCTGGTACAGGTGCCACATTTCAGGACCGTAGTCGGTGCCTAGGAGTTCAGGCGCAAATTGGCCAAAGAAGTCGCGCAGGTTGCCTACGTCGCGCAGCAGCATGCGCTGCGAGTGGTTGTTGCCCGCTGCGTCCACCGCCTGCGGCAGATCAATGATCACCGGGCCGTCCAACGCCAGCAAGATGTTGAATTCGGACAAATCGCCATGAACCACGCCGGCACACAGCATGCGCACTACCTCAGCCACCAAGGTGCGGTGGTGCTGTAACGCCTGATCTGGCGTGAAAGCGACATCGTTCAGGCGTGGGGCGGCGTCGCCATGGGCGTCGGTCACCAGTTCCATCAGCAGCACGCCGTCCAGGAAGTTGTAGGGTTTGGGCACCCGAACGCCAGCGGCGGCCAGCCGGTAGAGGGCATCGACCTCCGCACTTTGCCAGGCCGCCTCCTGCTCCTGGCGACCAAACTTGCTGCCCTTGGCCATGGCGCGCGCCGAGCGCGAGTTTTTGACCTTGCGGTTTTCGGTGTAGTCGACCGCCTGACGAAAACTGCGGTGCGTGGCTTCCTTGTAGATCTTGGCGCAGCGCGTTTCACTGACGCCGTCATTCGTACAGTGCACCACAAACACCATGGCCTCCTTGCCGCTCATCAGCTGGCGCACCACGGTGTCGATCAGGCCTTCTTCAATCAGGGGTTGCAGTCTGGGAGGTGCTTTCATCGGCTGATTGTCGGGCCAGAGCGTGGGCTACTCAGTGGGGGCGGATTGCTGCGTCCGTTGGTCTGGTGGGGTGACGTGAACGGCACTGCGAAAACGCTGGTGCGCTGCACCTTCCAGATCCAGCGGCTGCTGATTTTTGGCTTGCAGGTAGTGGTGGGTAAACACATCCAGATAGGCGGTCAACACCTCAGCGGCTTGCGGTTCACCGGCCAGGGCCAGACACAAGGCGCCCACCTCGGAGGTGCAAAAGTGGTCGCCGCGGCTGGATCGGCGCAGGCGGTAGGTGGACAACTGCTCGGGGTGCAGGCTGAGCACCGGCAAGTGATTCAGGTAAGGACTTTTGCGAAACATCTTGCCTGCCTCGGACCAGGTGGCATCGAGCAACACAAACAG
>JAIFMR010000162.1 GCA_020048255.1 Rhodoferax sp.
TGCCATTGCCTGGGCCAATGAGCGCCTGACCAGTCCCGAGGTGCTGGTTCAGCAGCAACCTGGTGTTCCCTTGGCCAGCATACGCAGTGACCATGGTGCCGGGCAACTCATCAAGACTGCCGCCCTGGCCTTAGCCGCCGAGTTGGGCCAGCCAGAGGCCACCGTGCTGACGGTGGAGCAGACCAGCGCGGCCCAGGCTGGGCATGCGGCACGTGCTCTGGCCGCTTGGGAGGCTGCGGGTGCGCAAGCACTGCCGTTGGGTGAATCAACAGCGGCGGCGCATGCCTTGGTGGCTGAGCTTGATGCCAAGGTGCAGGACTACTTCACCCGCTGTCAATTGGCGGCCTTTGACACCCGCGCGGGGGATGTGCTCAATGCCTCGGAAGATGCCTTCAAGGCCCTGGCGCCCAACAGCCTGCAAGCAGGCACCGAAGGCATCAGCGCGTTGCCCTTGGCGCATGTGAGTGCGGCAGGGGTGCTGCCCTTGACTCAGGGTATCAACCCGGCTTGGGCCACTCGCATGGCGACTTTGCGCGACACCGTGGTCACGCCCCTGTTGGGTGCGCAGCAAGAGATCAGCGCTGCAAATTGGGTAACGATCCAGGACAAGCTGGCCCCCTACGCTGCGTGGCTGGCTGCCAAGCCCGACCCGAACGCCGAAGGCGACGGGGTGCGTGACCTGGAAAAGCTGTCGCGCTATGTGCGTGACCTGCAATTGCTGGCCAACAACTTTGTGGCCTTTCGCAACTTTTATACACGCCAGGGCAAGGCCACGTTCCAGGTGGGTACGCTGTACCTGGATGGCCGATCGTGTGAGCTGTGCGTGGCAGTGAACGACCCTGCCAAGCACGCGGCTCTGGCCGGCTTGTCACGGGTGTGTCTGGTGTATTGCGATTGTGTGCGTGGCGCCGAGAAGTTCAGCATCGCGGCCGCCTTCACGGCTGGCGATTCGGATCAGTTGATGGTGGGGCGCAATGGCGTGTTTTATGACCGCCAGGGCCGTGACTGGGATGCCACCATCAGCAAAATTGTGGACCACCCCATCAGCCTACGGCAAGCCTTTTGGTCGCCTTACAAACAGGCCTCGCGCTTGGTCGGTGCGCAGATGCAAAAGATTGCCGCCAGCAAAGCCAAGGAAGCTGACGACAAGTTCTCGGGTGCAGCGGTCGGTGCTGCGCAGAAGGGGGTTTCGGGTAGCGCTCCCAAACCGGGCGCGGCGGCGGCGCCACCGCCCTTCGATGTGGGTAAATTTGCGGGTATCTTTGCGGCCATCGGGCTGGCCATTGGCGCCATTGGCACCATGGCAGCTTCGCTGATTGGGGGCTTGTTTGCGCTGGTCTGGTGGCAGATTCCGCTGGCTTTGGCTGGCTTGATGCTGTTGATTTCAGGGCCGGCGGTGGTGCTGGCCTGGTTCAAGTTGCGCAGTCGCAACCTCGGGCCGATTCTGGACGCCAATGGCTGGGCCATCAATGCGCGGGCACGCATCAATATTCCGTTTGGCACCTCGCTCACGCAACTGGCGCAATTGCCCGCCAATGCCGAGCGCGCCCTGATCGACCCTTATGCCGACAAACCCGCGCGCTGGCCCTATTTGGCCGTGTTGCTGGGTATGGTTGCGGTGGCCACCTGGTATTTGAAATTCAAGGCTTGAGGGTTATGGACTTGCGCCAGCGCTGACCGGGCGCGGCGCCATCAGGTCCATGCGGCGCTGGATGCGAGCTACCTCGGCACCGTCCTGCTTGCGTTGGGCCCACTGAAGCTGCACGCCCAACCAAGCCAGCAAGGGGCGACTCCACCCCTGTTTGGATGCTGAATCGATCGCTAGCCCTATATCAATGGGCGTGATAAGCTCTTTTTTCAGGAGCAAGCTGGCGGCTATCAAACGCGCCAGCGGGTCGGTGATCTGTCCGAGATGGCTGGCTGGCGGTGTCGTTGGCGCGGGCTTTTGCAGCTCGGTCAGCAAGCCTTGGTAATGCACCGGCAGCTGTGCCGGGTCCAACCCCACCCAGTCGCCCGCCATGAAGCGCGCATAGGCCTGCTCGGCTGTCGCAGCGTCAGTGGCCAGAGCCAGGTAGCCCGCGCAGGGCGCCATGTTCAGACTGGCCACTTGGGCGGCGCATCGCAGCAACTCGGCACGCGCCATCAACTCAGGGCGGCCCGTGCGCGCAATCTCGGTGCGGGCGCGGTCGAATTCAAATGTCGCCACGCGCGTGTTGCCACTCAGATACGTCTGCGTGGCACTGTTCAACGAGGCAAACGCATTGGCCTGCCAGTCAGGCGGTGTGGGGGTGCTGGCGCAGGCGCTCAGCAGCCAGGCTGCTGTCAAGGTCAGTGCAAGGCTAGGTGAAAGCCTATTTGTGAGGCTATCAGTGAGGCCAAGAGTGTTGCGTGACGGCTCGCTTGCAGGTGATTTCATGGCAGTTTGATCTCTGTATCACGCGCAAAGGGCCATTTGCTATTGATCTCGTTGGTCAGTTGATTGATCTTGCGCAGACTGGCCTCCATCTCGGCACGCAACATGCCCAAGTCGGTGCTGGCCAGCCGGACGTTGCTGCCGACACCCTGCGCTTCAAGCAACACCGCGTCGACCTTGGTCAGGGTGGACCGGGCGTCTTGCAGCACCAGGGTGAGCTGTTTGACAGCGTCTTGGGAAGAGTCCAGGGTGGCCTTGGCACTGTGGATGGTGGCCTGCGAGTTGTCCACCAAGCCATTGTTGCCAAAGACTCGCTGGTCTGCCGTGGCCAACAAGTGGTTGGTGCGCTCCAGTGTTTCGATGATTTTCTTGGCGTTGTCCTCGCTGCCCAGAACGCCAGTGAGTGCGCCGTAGCGTCCGGTCATGCGCTCGGTCACAGTTTTGAGATGAGACAAGCTGGTGTTCAGGCTGGACTCCTGCCCGGTCATGTTTTCCAGGTTTTCAAGAAGTGCACGGGTGCTGGCGACCAGCCGCGGAATCTCGGCGGCCGTGTCGCCACGCAGCAGGGTGCGCTCGGCGTCGGCGGGCAGGGCCGGGTCGCTGAGGATGCCGCTGAAAGCACGAATCCGGGTGTCGCCCACCATGCCGCGCTCCAGCGTGAAGATGCTGGAGGTGCGCAACCAGCGTGCATCTTTCACCGGCACGTCAATCACCATGCGGGCTTTGCCGTCATCGGCCAATTCAATGCGGCGCACGCGGCCAATCGGAAAACCTGAAAACGTCAGGTCCATGCCCACGATCACGCCCTCGGAGTCGTCCGAGATCAGCACCAGCTGTTGAGTGCGCTCAAACACGCCACGCGCCACCATCACGTACAGCACAAAGGCCACGACGATGGCGCCGACCAGCCACAGCAGGGCACGGGCTTTGCCCTCCAGATGCTCGGCGGAGGGCAAGGCGTCGTCAGGGGGCGCTGGGCTGGGTTTCATCGTTTGAAGTCTGGGGTACTGGTGCGCATCAGGGGGCCGTTCCCAGGGTGTAATTCACCACCAAAAAAGCGGCTTCCAACAAGAACAACACCACAAACAGGCGCACGGCGCCGGGCTGCATGGTGCTGTCACGGTCGGTCCGTGCGCGCTCCAGGCTGGCCGCCATGGGCACCACCGCCACAGCCAGGCTGAAGAACAGCACCTTGAGGACAAAACCCAAACTCACGGCCAGATCAAACACTTGCCCCACTGTGCGGGTGTAGCCGGGCAGCCCCCAGGGTGACAAACCATACACCACCAGATAAGCCAGCACCAGCGCAATCACGCTGCTGACCATAGCCAGTGCCAGCACAGAGAAAGCATCGGCCAGCACGCGTGGCATCAGTTCACTGCGCAGGCGCATCAGGCTCAATTCAGACACCCTGCGCACCCGCATCGTTTCGGTGTTGTCGGCCGCACCGGCATTGAAAGCCAGCCCGGCCCGCAAGGCCACAAACAGCGCGGCCGACAGCGGAATGAGCTCCAGCACCAGCACGCGCACCACCATTTGCAGTGCGTATTGAGATAGCCCGTAACTCAGAGCGGTGACCACCACAATGCGGATCAGCACCAGGCTCAGCAGACCCGCCAGCGCCGTAAACCAGGGCAAAACCTGCCAGGTGCTGGTGTAAAGGTGCTTGGCTGTGATGGCCCGCCAGGCCGGTCGATAGCTTGATGGTGTGAACAGCAACAGCAGCGCCACAGCGCCAAATTGCAGCATGAATTGCCAGCTTTGCAACAGGCGGTGCATCGGGGTTGCCCGGGCTGAGGGCAGACGGTGAATGGATGGGCCAGAGATCATGCTCGCATGATAGCGGGGCCCCCCGGCGCGGTGACTGGGTCAGGCGCATGCCACTCTCAGAACGTTTCGCGCTCGGCTTCCAGA
Organism: Rhodoferax sp.; assembly: GCA_020048255.1. Classification (GTDB taxonomy): domain Bacteria; phylum Pseudomonadota; class Gammaproteobacteria; order Burkholderiales; family Burkholderiaceae_C; genus Rhodoferax. The sequence continues at coordinate 4,328 of JAIFMR010000162.1, forward strand.
TAGGCCAGGCTGGTGTACTTGCCAATGTTCTGGTCAAAACCCAGCATCGACTTGGCGCGACTGGCCACGCGTGGGTCTTGCAGCACCAGTGCTTTGGCTTTTTCAATGGGCATATCATTTTTGAAAGCTTGGACACTGGGCTCCCAAATGCCCTTCAGGAAGGTGCCGTAGGTAGCCAGCAAATCTTTTCGCGGATTGCCATGACAAGGCACCCACAACGCATCGGAGCCACCCGATTGTTGCAGCTTGTCAAAGTAGTTGAACGTGCCTGGGTATGAGCCATCGTCGATGTTGGCAATGCGGTTTTCCATGGCCAAGTCACCGACATGGAACACCTTATCCTCAACGATCTCGACCGACAAGTCGCCTTTCGTATGGGCTTGCCCGTAAAAATGCATTTTTAGCGTGACATCGCCAAACCGGAATTCCTGCCCGTGGCTGGTGGACTTGTTGGGTGGTGTGACCTGGGTGCCCATGGTGGACTGATTGGTCCACCGTTCCATCAGGCTACGCCACAGGTCGCCCTCGTGCCCGTTAATCTGCGCTGTGGTGTAGTCGAGAGAATAAATGGGCAGTTGTGGCCCCAGCGCTTCCCCAAAGGCATGGTTACCCAACCAATGGTCGCCATGGAAGTGGCTGTTGAACACGGCCACCACCGGCTGTGGCGTGATTTTTTTAATCATTCGCAGCGCCATTTGCCCGATTTGCAATGACGCGCCGGTGTCCACTACCACCACGCCTTTGCCGGTGACGACAAACAGGATGTTGGCCATCATCCCGTGGTTTTCTGCGGTGGGGAAGGCATCTTGTGCGTAAATCATCCAGACGTGTTTGGACAACTGACGGGGGGCGATATCGGCAACGGGTGGGCCTCCAATGAAGTCCACCACCTCTCCTGCGCAGGTGCGCACCATGGGCACCAGTGAGAGGCCCAATCCGGTTACACCAACTGCGCTCATTCGACCCAAGTGGGCAAGAATTTGCCGCCGGGTGGCGACTTTGCCATCCAGGTCGAAAAATACAGGGCGAATGCACATGGTGGGTCTCCGTTGTGTGTTGGCTACATACCTTTGGGTCGAGCTGCTTGCCTGATTGCCACGCAAATGCAGCGTGTACTCAATTCAAATTATGCATCTATAAGTAATGACGCATAAATAAGATCAACGATGGTGCCCAATCATGGGGATGTGTTTTAAGCTGCACCGGCAATATGTATCGCATTCGAGATCAATGCAAGACTGACTCGATTCAGCAGGCGCCAGTCAGCCGATACAAGTCGCTGCGCCTGTCCTGCAAAACATGATTGCGCGTGCTGATCCATTTGTTGTCGGCCTCAGTCAGGTCCAGCGTGGCAAAAATCGGTCCACGATCACCGACCCACCCACCCACGTTACGCCCCGCTCTGGCCCGCAGCGTCCGCTGGCGGCAATAAACAGGCGATTGAACGCCGCGTTGGCCTGCACGCGCACCACTTCGGACGGGCGTTCACCAGCGGGCCGTCCGCCATCGGGCCAATTGGTGGGCACACACAGCAATTGGGCATCTTGCAGCGCCACTTGCCGCACCCATTCCGGGAATTCCAGGTCATAACAGATCAACATGCCGATGCGGCCCAGAGCCGTTGGCACCACAAGCGGCAGCGCATCACCTGGCGTGAAGATCAATTTTTCGGCATCCCACAGGTGTGCCTTGCGGTATACCGCGCGCAGACCACTCGGGTCGATCAGCGCCGCACTGTTGGCTAACCGGGTGTCATCGAGTCGTTCGCAAAAGCCGGCAATCAGCACCAGGTTCAGTTCGCGCGCCAGTTGTTGCCATTGCTGCAGGGTGACCCCGTCAGGGGTTTCGGCCACCGAGCGGGCTTCGGCCGGGTCGGCAAAGACATAGCCGCTTTGGGCCAGTTCGGGCAAGACCACGACCTGCGCGCCAGCCCGGGCTGCATCAAAGATGGCCTGCGTACACAACTCCCGGTTATGGCGCAAGGCACCCACCTGGGGGGCAATCTGGCAGCAGGCGACACGGACAGGCTGAGGGGGTACTTCTGCCATGGGTTCACTCTTTCAAGGGGGTCCCCCGATGTTAAACAGCGTGGCTCAAGTACGCACGCCAGCCGCCAAAGTGGCTGATGTCCTG
>JAIFMR010000002.1 GCA_020048255.1 Rhodoferax sp.
CGAGGTGCGTTACCTGGCCCACGCCAAGCAAATGCAGGCCCTGGATTTGATTCCGCAGATTGCGCAAGAGTTCAAACAGCAGTTTGGCCGCGACTCGGGTGGCCTGATCAAGACCTACAAGACCGAAGACGCTGAAACCATCGTGATTGCTCTGGGCTCGGTACTGGGCACCATCAAGGACACGGTAGACGACTTGCGCGCCGAAGGCGTCAAGGTAGGGGTTTTGGGCATCACCTCGTATCGGCCATTTCCGATCTCGGCCATTCGGGATGCGACGGCCAAGGCCAAACGCATCGTGGTCATTGAAAAATGTTTTGCGGTGGGCATTGGCGGCATTGTGTCGCGCGATGTGCGCAGCGCCGTACGCAACCGCCCGCAACCGGTGCTGACTGTTGTTGCGGGTCTGGGTGGGCGCGCCATCACCAAGACCTCCGTGCACAAGTTGTTGCTTGATGCGATTGCCGACAAACTGGAGTTGCTGACCTTCCTCGACCTGGATTGGGATATCGTCAATCGGGTGCTGGAGCGTGAGAAAACGCAGCGCCGTTCCGGTCCGATCGCCGAGGGCATCTTGCGCGACATGGGCAGCGTTGGCACTCAGGTCGTTTAGGAGACATCACATGGAACAGTCATTGGTCAAGTTTTACCAAACCGGCACATTCACGGTCGGTAACCGCTTGCTCGCTCCTGAGCAACGCAGCCTGCAGTCGGGTGCGACCCGTAGCAATTCACTCAATTCCGGCCACCGGGCCTGTCAAGGCTGCGGCGAAGCGCTTGGGGCGCGCTACGCTATTGACGCCGCCATGGCAGCCACCAACGGACAGTTGATTGCTGCCAACGCCACCGGGTGCCTGGAGGTGTTTTCCACACCTTACCCCGAAACCTCGTGGCAAATCCCGTGGATTCACTCGCTGTTCGGCAACACCGCAGCCGTGGCGACCGGCATCGCTGCCGCCATGAAAGCCAAAGGCCGCAACGACGTGCGGGTAGTGGCGCAAGGCGGAGACGGTGGTACCACTGACATCGGCTTTGGCTGCCTGTCGGGCATGTTTGAGCGCAACGACGATGTGCTTTACATCTGCTATGACAACGAGGCCTACATGAACACCGGTGTTCAGCGCTCCAGCGCCACACCGCCAGCGGCACGCACCGCCACCACCATGGCCGTGGGAGAGCATCCTGGCAATGAATTTGGTCAGGGCAAAAACGTCCCGCAAATCGCTATGGCGCATGAGATTCCCTATGTGGCGACCGCCACCGTGGCCGATCTGCGTGACCTGGAATACAAGGTGACCAAGGCCATGTCGATTCGTGGCGCACGTTACATCCATATCTTTGTACCTTGCCCACTGGGTTGGGGGGCTGCTTCGCATGACACCATCAAGTTGTCGCGTCTGGCAGTTGAAAGTGGTGTGTTTCCGGTGTTTGAGGCCGAGCGCGGCGAGGTCACCGGTGTGCTGAAAATTCGCCATCAAGTCCCGGTCGAAGAGTACCTGAAGCCACAAAAGCGCTTTGCCCACCTGTTTGGCAAGAAGCCTGATGTGGCCACGTTGGCACGCCTGCAGGCGCGCGCCGACCGCAATATCCGCCGTTTTGGTTTGTTAGGGGAATGACTATGCAAAAACCTTTTGCCATCACTTTGGATGTCGGCAGCTCGCTGGCCAACCATACCGGCTCTTGGCGTACCGAGCGCCCGGTTTATTTGAACCGCAAACCCCCGTGCAACCATCAGTGTCCGGCGGGTGAAAACATCCAGGGTTGGCTGTTCCACGCCGAGTCGGGCAACTATCAGGAAGCCTGGCGCACCCTGGTTGAAGACAATCCGTTTCCCGCCATCATGGGGCGGGTCTGCTACCACACTTGCGAAGGTGCCTGTAACCGGGGTCAACTTGACTCGCCGGTGGGCATCAATTCGGTGGAACACTTTTTGGGAGATGAGGCCATCAAACAAGGCTGGCAGTTTCCCAAGCCCATAGCCAGCTCCGGCAAAAAAGTGCTGGTCGTGGGTGCAGGGCCATCGGGCCTGTCAGCGGCTTACCAACTGGCGCGCATGGGTCATGCGGTGACCGTGTTTGAGGCGGGGCCCTTGCCAGGCGGCATGATGCGCTTTGGCATTCCGCAATACCGTTTGCCGCGCCAGGTGCTGGACGATGAAGTGCAGCGCATTGTGGATTTGGGTGTTGAAATTGAGTACAACACCAAGGTCACCGATGTGCTGCAAGTCAAGCAGGACTATGGTTTTGATGCCGTGTTTCTGGCGGTGGGTGCCCATATTGCCAAGCGTGCCTATATTCCGGCGGGCGACTCGGCCAAGGTGCTCGACGCCGTGTCGGTGTTGCGCTCCATGGAAGGCGAAGACAAGCCGCTGCTGGGTCGCAAGGTGGTGGTCTATGGCGGTGGCAACACGGCCATTGATGTGGCGCGCACAGCCAAGCGCCTGGGTGCCACCGAGTCCATCATCGTCTACCGGCGCAGCCGCGAAAAAATGCCAGCGCATGACTTCGAGGTCGAAGAAGCCTTGCAAGAAGGCGTGTTGATCAAGTGGCTGTCCACCATCAAGCAGGCCGGTGAGTCATCGATTACTGTCGAAAAAATGGCCCTGGATGACAAGGGTTTCCCGCAGCCCACCGGTGAGTTTGAAACACTTGAGGCTGATTCTGTGGTGCTGGCACTCGGCCAGGATGTGGATTTATCGCTGATTGAAGGCGTGCCGGGGATGGCGGTGCAAGACGGTGTGGTGCAAGTCGACGCGCACATGATGACCGGTCACGCAGGCATTTTTGCCGGGGGTGACATGGTGCCAGCCGAGCGCAATGTGACGGTGGCCATTGGTCACGGCAAGAAGGCGGCCCGCAATATTGACGCTTGGCTGAACGGCAACGCGTATGTGGCAGCGCCCAAAAATGAGTTGGCCAGTTTTGACAAGCTCAACACCTGGTACTACAGCGACGCGCCCAAGACGGTTCGCCCCATGCTGGACATCATTCGCCGGCAATCCACCTTTGAAGAAGTGCAGGGTGGGCTGGACGAGGGCAATGCCTTGTTTGAAGCGCGGCGCTGTTTGTCCTGTGGCAACTGCTTTGAGTGCGACAACTGCTATGGGGTTTGCCCGGACAACGCGGTCATTAAATTGGGCCCCGGCAAAGGGTTTGACTTCAACTATGACTATTGCAAAGGCTGCGGTATTTGTGTGTCAGAGTGCCCGTGTGGGTCGATCAAAATGGTAGCCGAGGACATTTGAAAGGTTCACAATCTAACCATCTCATGGTTTGTTGAGGAGGAAGATATGTTCAAGCACATTTTGGTTCCAGTAGATGGTTCAAACACATCCCAGTTTGCAGTGGGCAAAGCCACCGAATTGGCGAAGGCCTTTGGCAGCACGGTGACGGTGATTTATGTCATTGACCCCTATCCCTTTACCGGGGTGGGTACTGACTTTGCCTACGGTCAAGCCGAGTACCTGAGCGCCGCAACAGCCGAGGCCAACGCCGCGGTCCATGCGGCCAAAGAGGCGTTTGCCAGTTCCGGCGTCACCGTGGACACCTCGGTGATCGAGGCGCATACGGCATGGCGTGGCATTGTTGAAGCAGGTGCTTCTTTGGGTGCTGACCTGATCGTGATGGGCTCACATGGCCGCAGCGGACTTGAAAAACTGGTGCTGGGCAGCGTGGCCCAGGCCGTGTTGTCGCACACCAAACTGCCCGTGCTGGTGGTGCGCGACTAAACGTTTTTAACCACACTGCCCCACATAGCCACAAGCGGTACAGAAGTCACAGCCGTCTTTGTGGATAACTGTGGGGTTGCCGCACTCCGGGCAGGGCTTGCCGGCCATGGTGTGGCTCACTTCGCGTGCGTTGGGGGTGTCCAACACACCCATGTCACGCAGTGGGTAACCTTCTTCGTTCAAAATGCCCAGCATGGCATAGCGGTGAATGATCAGCCGGGCAATATAGGCCACGGTGGATGGCCAAGTCTGCTGGCGCCGCTCATCAAAGGGCAAGCCCGGCACAAAGGCCATGAAGTGCCCCAGCGGCTCAGCGTAATTGAGCAACTTGCGCAGTTTCATGCCGACCCAAGCCGGGTCAATCACCCGCATGTCCAGCGACAAAAGTCTTGCCAGGCCATCCATGGCTTTGGGGTAATTGCCGCTAAAGCCGACAGCGCAGGGGCGAGTCACGACGCCACCGTCAGCACCGCGCAAATTGACTTCCTTCAGCGTGACCGTGAACGCTTCGCCCGTGGCCGGGTTTTCCACGTCCACCGCCCAGGCCAGTGTGCCCGAGGTGCCTGTTTGAGGTTCACCCTGGCTGAACATGGCGTCGATCACCGGGGTGTTTGCGGGTTTGGCATCTGGTGAGCGCAGCTTGGCATTGGCGGCCATTTGCTCACAACGCCAGCGAATCACCGCTGCAGTGGCCGCCACCACGCCGGGGAACAGGCGCTTTTCACCGTGGGGCGGGAAGGGCATCTCAAAGGCGCGCTCTTCACTCACGGTGGCCAGGGCGTCGAGTTTGAGCTGCAGCCAGGCTGGGTCATTGGCGCGCAGATCCATCGACAGGGTCTTGGCCAAGGCGCCCAAACCACGGGGCTGCTCGGCACCGTTTACCCAAACTTCAAAGGGCTGGGGTGCGCCACCTTCTTCGGGAGACAACTCACCAATAAACAGGGCAAAGTCACCAAAGGGGTGGTGCACCATGAAGGTCCAGGCCGGGTTGCCACCCGGAAGCTCGGGCCGACCTGGCCAGCGCAGGCTTGAGAGCACCGGCGCAGGCAAGCGGTCCAAGGCCAGCCGATGGTTGGCGTTGTCAATTTTGATAGGTTGCGCGGTGCTGGGGGTGGGTGTCACGCTGAGCACCGACCCCAGCACGCTGTTGGGCCGGTAGGTGGCCAGCCCTTTCAGGCCAGACTGCCAAGCTTGGGTGTAGAGGTCCTGAAAGTCTTCATAGGGGTAGTCAGCGGGAACATTGACGGTTTTAGAGATCGCGGTGTCAATGAAGGGCGCCACTGCGGCCACCATTTCTTCATGAGCTTGTGCGCTCATGTCCAACGCCGTCACAAATGCCGAGGTCAAGGGTGCATCGGCACCTTTGAGGTGGCGGTACAGGCGCCAAGCGTGGTCTTCGACGGCGTACTCTTTGAAACTGCCATCCGTCATGCGCTTTTTGCGGGTGTAGGTCCAGCTGAAGGCCGGCTCGATCCCGTTGCTGGCGTTGTCGGCAAAGGCCAGACTGATGGTGCCCGTGGGCGCAATGGACAGCAGATGCGAGTTGCGCAACCCCTGCTTGCGAATGCGCTCTTTCAAAGGTGCCGGCAGGCGTGAAGCAAAGGTTTGACCGCTCAGGTACAGGTCCGCGTTGAAGAGGGGAAAGGCGCCACGCTCTTGGGCCAGTTCAACCGAGGCTTCATAAGCCGTGTCACGCATCAATTCAGAAATATGGCGTGCCTTGTCGCGAGCGGCTGCGGTGTCATAACGCAAATTCAGCATCACCAGGGCATCGCCCAGCCCGGTAAAGCCCAGTCCTACACGGCGCTTGCTGTTGGCTTCCTGTTGTTGTTGGGGCAGTGGCCAGACCGTGGCTTCCAGGACGTTGTCCAGCATCCGCACGGCTGTGCGGGCCACATCCGCAAAGGCGGCTTCGTCAAAGCGGGCACCTGGACCAAATGGGTCGAGCACAAA
>JAIFMR010000052.1 GCA_020048255.1 Rhodoferax sp.
CCGGTGATCTTTTTCCTGGCACCGGTGGCACGCAAGCTCACCGGGCGCATTCTGGGCGTGAATCCGGCCTGAGCCGCGTGCGCAGCACTGGCCCGTTGCGCTCAGACGGCAACCAGCCACTGCTGTACTTCAGCCACCGTTGGAATCCGCCCGCTACTCACCAGTTTTTCATTGATGACCAGCCCGGGGGTGGACAGCAGGTCGTAATTCATGATCTGCTTCATATCCGATACCTTGACAAACTCGGCTTGCAGATGGGCAGCCTCGGTAGCCTCCCGGGCGACGGCTTCGAGTTTGCGGCAATTGGCACAACCGGGGCCTAGAATTTTGATGTTTAACATGTCATTCCTCCTTGAAAAGTCAAAAGAATCAAGCTGATGCAGGGTGATGCTGCCGGTGTTTGAACCACATCCAGGTACTGCCGAACACCGCCACGACGAGGACCAAGACCATGGCCAACGCCTGCCAGACCCTCCCATCCACCCAGGTGCCATAAAGCAGCCCGGCACAGATGCTGAACACCGCCACCAAACCCACATAAGCGACTGTTTTGGTTCGCCCAATGACTGCGGCCACCATCAGCATGCTTTGCAGGCTGAGTTCAGGATCGGCCATCAAGTAGGCCAGCAGCGGACCGCGGTGCATGCCCAGGTCAAGGAACATGCGTGCCACGGGCACCTCAACCAGCGTCGGAAAATACATGAACACGCCAAAGCCCACGGCCACCGCGTTGGCGGTGACGGTGTTGCTGCCGGCCAGGCTTTCAATCCATTCGGGGCGGATCACCTGGCGCACCATGCCAACGATAAAGACGCCCGCCACCAGCAGAACAAATATTTGTTTGACAAACCGCCAAGCCTCCCACAGCCAGGCCCGCCAGTCTTCACCGGGCAGCTGTTGGGCAAAGTGCCACACGGCCCACAAGGTCATGGCCACCCCAAAAACCCGGCCGGTCAGAGCGACTTCCAGGTTGCCCGGCCCAGGAGTCAGGCGCAGCGCCGCCACCAACAAGGTACTTGCCGCCAGGCTCAGCGCCAGCCAGGTCCAGCGATTGGCACCCTCGACGATGTTTTCCAGGCCCCGCCAGGCGGTCGCCGCAATCAGCAGCAGCAGGCCTATCAAGATAGAGCCCTGCAGGCTGACACCCTCCTCGCCTTTGGTGGCATCAAACGGCACCCACTCAAACAAAGTGGCCTGCCAGGTCTGAGCCCATGCCAAGGGCACATCAACGGTTGCCACCGTGGTGGTCAGAGGCCACAACTTCAAGGTGCCGGCAATCAACAAGCCCACCAGTGAGAGCAGGACACCCAGCGCAGCAGGTGCCATCGTGGCCTGCTGGGCGAACAAGGTATCGGTTTGTGCATCGTGGTTGGCGTCGTCGCGCCAGAAGATCTGCGACATCAGCAAGCCAATGCCGACACCAAACAACAGGCTCAACAACAACCGAGCCACGGCAAATTCAGGGCCGAGAATGCTGCCGGTATAAGCCAGCGCCATGATGTTGCCAGCCGGTGCGAAAAACAAAAAAGTGATCGCCGGCCCCACACCTGCGCCCTTTTTATAGATACCGGCAAACAGTGGCACGATGGTGCAGGAGCAAACAGCAATCAGGGAGCCCGCCGCTGCAGCGGCCGGATAGGAAACAAAGGCCGAGGTATTGCGCCCGAGCCAGCGTGTGATGCTGGCTTTGGGTATCAGCGCAGCCATGGCACCGGCGATGAAAAAAGCCGGCATCAGGCATAGCAGGACATGGGCAGCCAGATAGGAAGCAAGGCTGCCAAGCCCGCCATGGAGCAATCCCAGCATGAATTCCATTAAGAACTCCTGTTCCTCATCCCTCAAAACATCCTACGCGTTTGAAAAGTAGTGGCTTTGCCTTTTCTCAAATGTGATGAATGCACACGCTTTTGTGGGCACGGTGATGTGTCCCGGCGCCACGCCTGTCCTGCACGCCTCAACTCGCCAAACACCGGCCTCGGCATCGTCAGTGCTTTGAGTCGCCAAGGCCTTGACGCAAACCGGACTGGTTTTGTCGCGCATTGCACACACGGCCTAGGATCAAGGTTTGATACCTTTCTGTCGGTGTACCAGTGCACAGAGGGATCAGGACAAATGGCACAAAGTGGAGGGTCTGATCAAGCAAAGTCACTGACAACAAGCATCCGCCAAGGAGATTGGAGCCACCATGCAAGCAGAAAATCATCGTACACAACACGTTGGCTGGCTGCGCGCAGCCGTGTTGGGCGCCAATGACGGCATCGTCTCCACCGCCAGCCTGATTCTGGGTGTGGCTGCTGCCAGCACCACGCCAGGCCCGGTCCTGGTGGCTGGCGTAGCGGGTTTGGTGGCGGGTGCCATGTCGATGGCCGCCGGTGAATATGTGTCGGTGAGTTCGCAATCCGATACCGAGCGGGCCGACATTGAACGCGAGAGAATTGAACTGGCCACCGATGCTGAGCGGGAGCTTGCCGAGCTGACGAGCATTTACGTGCATCGTGGCTTGGACTTGAACCTGGCCCAACAGGTAGCAACGCAATTGATGGCCAAAGATGCACTGGGCGCCCACACCCGCGACGAGTTGGGCATTTCAGAGACCGGCAACGCCAATCCGCTGCAAGCCGCGCTGGTGTCGGCGCTGTCGTTTGTGGTGGGTGCGGGCTTGCCCTTGCTCATCGCCTGGCTCACTCCCTTTCACCTTCTGACACCAGTGGTGGCGGCTACCTCGCTGTTGTTCCTGGTCATTCTGGGAGCCTTGGCAGCCTATACCGGCGGCGCTGGCATATTGAAAGGTGTTTTGCGTGTCGCCCTCTGGGGCAGCCTGGCGATGGCGATGACAGCGGGCGTGGGCATGTTTTTTGGGGTGTCGGTCTGACCAGCATTTTTTTCTCATGCAAGCATCATCCTGTTGAGCCATCTTCTTTCAACACGGCAAAATCTCCCTCATGAGCGACACACATGACCACACACCGGCCCACCACCACGACGATGGGCATGAACATGGCCACGGTGGGCACGGTCACAGTCACGCCCCCGCCAACTTCAACCGGGCCTTTGCGATTGGCATTGCGCTCAACATCATTTTTGTCGCCATTGAAGCCTTTTATGGCTGGCGCATCAACTCGCTGGCCCTGCTGGCCGACGCGGGCCACAACCTGAGCGACGTGGCCGGGCTGGTGCTGGCCTGGGCCGGTGCGCTGGCCGTCAAAGTGCAACCCAACGCCCGCCACACCTACGGCTGGAAACGCGCCACCATCCTGGCCGCGTTTGCCAATGCTTTGTTGTTGCTGCTGGCCATGGGTGGCCTCACCTGGGAAGCCATTGGGCGGCTGATGTCGAGTGATGTGTCGCTGCAAGAACAGGGTGTCACCATCATGGCAGTGGCAGGGGTTGGCATCGTCATCAACACGGCCACTGCCTTGTTGTTCATGCGCGGCGGAGACGACCTCAACATCCGGGGCGCTTTTTTGCACATGGCCGCCGATGCGCTGGTATCCGCCGGGGTGGTCGTGGCCGGCGCCTTGACGCTGTGGATGGGCTGGGTCTGGCTTGACCCGGTGGTCAGCCTCCTGATTGCCGCCGTGATTTTGTGGGGCACCTGGGGCCTGTTCAAACAAAGTCTGCACCTGCTGTTTGATGGCGTGCCTGACAGCGTGGACACGCTGGCGGTGCGCAAACTGTTGCTGGGCCTGCCGGGTGTGACCGATGTGCATGACTTGCATGTGTGGGCCATGGGCACCAGTCAGATAGCCCTGACTGCGCACTTGGTCACCGATGCCACCGACACGGGCGCCCTGCTGCACGAGGCCGAGGAAGAATTGCATGAACACTTTGAAATCCGCCACGTGACGCTTCAGCTGGAAACCCCAGCCTACGCGCAGATCTGTGGTTTGAGGCCCGGCTTGGGCTGCTCCAAATAACCCTCTGTTTACGCTCATTCAACAAGGGTACTTCCGATGACCATGACAGCGACACCCACCACCTTCTCGCAACAGCTTAACGGACATCTCTACGGTGTTCTGCACTGGGCGCAGCTTGATGACTTGTGGATTCGGGTCAAGGCGTCACCGGAGGGTTGGTACGCCAGCCTGGCAGGTGAAGCCGTCCCCACGTCGGTACTGAGTGCCGACGCACTGAGAAATTTTGTCGATGAAGTGGATGCATTGTTGCGGCGTGAACACCAGCAGAGCTTCTGCGGCATTGTTTACGTGGACCAGCGCGAACAACCCAGCTTCATCAAAATCTTCGACCCACACAACCTGGGGTCGTCTTGCAGTCGCAACGCCACACCGATTCCGCCGCGCTGGGTGCTGTCGCGCTGCCAACCCGAGCGCATTGAAGACGACGCCCCTCTGCCAAGTTCACGCAGGCATTGGTGGCAGCGGGTTTTGGGACTCAGTTAGCACGCAGCGCACCTGGACGCAGCGTTGACCATTGCATTCAAGCACTCAAACCGGAATGCGCTGACCCTGAGCGTTGATCACTGCTTCGCCATCTTCTTTGTTGAACGCGCCCAACTGTGGCAACGGCAATATGTCCAACACCACCTCTGAAGGCCGACACAGTCGTGTGCCCATGCTGGTCACCACGATAGGACGATTGATCAGAACAGGATGCACCAACATGAAGTCGATCAATTCATCGTCACGCCACTTGGCATCGGCCAGACCCAGTTCGTTGAATATGTCCTGCTTGCTGCGTATCAAATCGCGCACAGGAGCGCCGGTGGCAGCAATCAGCTCCACCAATTCCTCACGGCTGGGGGGCGTCTCCAGGTAGTGGATCACGCGGGGCTCAACGCCAGTATTGCGGATGAGGGCCAAGGTATTGCGCGACGTGCCGCACTTCGGGTTGTGGTAAATCGTGATGTCAGTCATGGGGTTCACTGGTAGTTTGAACAAAGAATGGCTCTGTTGAAAATCAAGAGCGCTCGTACCAGCCCTTGGAGCGGTTGACGGCATAGACCACCGCCAGCATCACCGGCACTTCAATCAACACCCCCACCACGGTGGCCAGGGCAGCGCCAGAGTTGAATCCAAACAGGCTGATGGCGGCCGCCACGGCCAGCTCAAAAAAGTTACTGGCACCAATCAAGGCCGAGGGGCAGGCAATGCTGTGCTTTTCACCCACGGCTCGGTTAAGCCAATAGGCCAGGCCCGAGTTGAACACCACCTGGATCAAAATCGGCACGGCCAGCAAGGCAATCACCAGTGGCTGCTTCAAAATGGCTTCGCCCTGAAATGCAAACAACAAGACCAGCGTGGCCAGCAGCGCGCTGATGGACCAGGGGCCAATGCGCTCCATGGCAGCGTCAAACGCCGCTTGGCCCCGGGCCAGCAAGGCCTTGCGCCACAGCTGCGCCAAAATCACCGGGACGATGATGTACAGGCCCACCGAGATCAGCAGCGTAGCCCACGGCACGATGATGCTGGACAGCCCCAGCAAAAAAGCCACCAGCGGCGCAAACGCCACCACCATGATGCTGTCGTTCAGGGCGACTTGGGACAAGGTAAACAACGGGTCGCCACCAGTGAGGCGACTCCAGACAAACACCATGGCGGTGCAAGGTGCAGCCGCCAGCAAAATCAACCCGGCAATGTAGCTGTCAATCTGATCCGGCGGCAGCAACGGTGCAAACCAGTGCCGAATGAACAACCAGCCCAAAAAAGCCATGGA
>JAIFMR010000043.1 GCA_020048255.1 Rhodoferax sp.
AAAAATTCGGTTGTCCGTGCCAATGGTCGTGTGGCCTTCAATAACACAATGCGGACCGACCGTTGTACCGGCTCCAATTTTGACGTGCGGGCCAATCACGCTGTAGGGTCCGACGCTGACCGTGCTGTCAAGATCGGCCGCCGGGTCAACAAGCGCGGTGGCATGGATGGCAGTCAAACCCGGCCCCTCAAGCAATCTTGCGCATGGCGCAAGTTAACTCAGCTTCCACCGCCAAGTTGCCGTCCACCAGCGCCCGTGCCTTGAATTTGAAAATTCCGGCCTTCATGCGCAGCAGTTCCACTTCCAGAATCAGTTGGTCCCCTGGCTCGACCGGCTGCTTGAAACGCGCACCGTCAATGCCCGCAAAATAATAGACCATGTCATCGGTGGGTGACGAATCCAGCGCATCAAACGCCAACAGGGCAGCCGCCTGGGCCAGTGCTTCCAGCATCAACACACCGGGCATCACCGGACGATGTGGAAAGTGGCCCTGAAAAAACGGCTCGTTCATGGTGACGTTTTTCAAGGCCTTGATGGTCTTTCCTTTGTCGATCTCTAGCACCCGGTCCACCAACAAAAAAGGGTAACGATGGGGCAACTGCTTCAAAATTTGGTGAATATCCATGAAACGGGTCCTGATTTAAGGGGAAGAAGGGTTGACTGTCAGCAGTTTGATCTGGGCTTCCAACGCGCGAATGCGTTCGCGCAGACTGGCGAGCTGCTTGAGAGATGCTGCGTTTTTTTCCCAAGTAGCATTGTCATCAATGGGAAACATACCGGTGTAGTGACCTGGCTTGTGGATGGATCGGGTGACTACCGTTGCTGCAGAGATGTTGACACCGTCAGCCAGAGTTAAATGCCCCAGCACCACGGCACCACCACCCACCGTGCAATGTGCCCCAATGTGTGCACTACCTGCCACACCGGCACACCCTGCCATGGCTGTATGGGCACCCACTTGCACGTTGTGACCAATTTGGATCAGGTTGTCCAATTTGACTCCGTCACCAATCACAGTGTCTTGCAAGGCACCCCGATCAATGCAGGTATTGGCGCCAATTTCGACGTCATGGCCAATGCGAACCGCCCCGAGTTGCTCGATCTTTTCCCAGGCGCCCTGATCGGGTGCAAAACCAAAGCCATCGGCACCAATGACGACACCAGAATGCACAATGCAACGCTCGCCAATACTGCAGTTCTCGCTCAGCGTGACGCGCGACTTCAATACAGTGTGGGCACCAATACTGGCCCCCGATTCGACGACGCACAAAGGGCCTACCGACGCCGTGGGGTGCACGCGAGCACCGGGATCAATAACTGCAGAGGGGTGAATTAACGAAGACGGGACCTTGGCCAAGGCTTTCTTCCACAGCTGCGTCACCCGTGCAAAATAAAGGTAGGGGTTGTCCGTGACGATGCAGTCACCACGGGTCAAGGCCAGCGCCTTGAACTGCGGACTGACAATGACACAGCCCGCTTTGGAAGCAGTGAGCTGGCTTTGGTATTTCGGGTGGCTCAAAAAACTCAGGTGCTGGTCCTGGGCGGACTCCAGCGGAGCCAATCCTTCGATCAGACGCTGGGCATCGCCATGCAATTCACCGCCGAGTGAATCAACCAGTGATCCTGCACGCAATGCCACCCGAGGCCCACCTTTCGCTTAGCTACTTGCCAGCCGGCACGTTCAGCGCCTTGATGACCTTGTCGGTGATGTCATGCTTGGGGTTCACGTAAACCGCATCCTGAAAAATGATGTCAAATTTTTCAGCGATTGCAATTTCCTTGATGGCTTTGTTGGCGCGCTGAATCACCTGCTGCAACTCTTCATTTTTTCGTGCGTTCAAATCTTCCTGAAACTCGCGACGCTTTCTTTGGAAGTCGCGGTCTTGCTCCAGCAGCTGCTTCTGGCGTGACACACGCTGCGTTTCGGGCAAAGTAGGCGCCTCCTTCTCAAACTTGTCTGCAGAGGACTTGATGCTGGTACCCAGATCCGTCAATTCCTTCTCACGTTTGGAGAATTCTTGCTCCAGCTTGGTTTGTGCAGCCTTTGCAGTAGCGGCCTCCTTGAGCACCCGATCGGTGCTGACAAAACCAATTTTGACTTCCTGCGCCTGGACCGACAAAAAGCAAAAACCCAGTGCAATGGCTGTGGCAACGCGACGTAAAAAATAATTCATTAGAAACTTGTCCCAATCTGAAACTGCATGTTTTGAATTCTATCGTTGTCAAACTTACGGATCGGTTTGGCAAAAGCCAGGCGCAAGGGACCGACCGGTGAAATCCAGCTGATACCGACGCCAACTGAAGATCTCAGACTGTTGGCATCCGCGTTGATCGCGAGCCCATTGTCGGGACCGCCCACCATACCAGCATCCAAAAATGCATACATACGCAGGGTTCGGTCGTTGCCCACACCGGGGAACGGGGCCAACAATTCAAAATTCAGGTTGAGTTTGCTGTCGCCACCGACAATCGTGCCATTGGCGTCCATCGGCCCCAAACTGCCCTGTTCAAAACCGCGAACCGACCCCAGACCACCCCCATAAAATCTCTTGAAGATGGGAAAGGTGCGCCCGCCAGCGGCTCGACCCCAACCCACATCGGCGTTGAAAGCCGCCGTCAATTGCTTGCTGATGGGCGCATATTGCTGATACTGGTAAGTGGTACGCAGGTAGCGAGAGTCTCCGGCAAAAGACCACTCGGCGTACGCACGCTGCAACTTGCCGTTGGTGGGTGCCAACGAACTGTCACGGCTGTCCCGAGCCCAACCCACCGTGAACGGCAACGCGTAACTGGAGTAGCCATATTCATTGGCATAGTTTGCATACGAGGTTGGCAACAAGGTGCCAGGTTCAATGGTGGTTTTTTCGATACCGGCACCAAAAAACACAGTGTCAATTTCGGTGAACGGCACACCAAAACGCATCGATCCACCCGCAGTGATCAACTTGTAATAACTCGTGTCCTGATAAGGGCTGCTGGTCTTTTCATACAGATCAATGGTTCTGGAGACCCCATCTTCTGTGAAATACGGATCGGTCGTGTTGAGCACCAAGACGCGGTTGATCTTGCTGGTGTTGATTTGGATGCCCAGCGAGTTACCAGAACCAAACGCATTCTCTTGCTTCAAACCAAAAGACAATCCCAGACCGTCACCGCTGGAAAAACCAGCACCCAAACTTAGGCTTCCGGTGGGCTTTTCGGTCACATTCAGTGTCAAATCCACTTGGTCTGGCGAGCCTGGAACCTCTTGGGTCTCCACCCCAACCTCGCCAAAATACCCCAAACGGTCAACCCGGTCACGAGACAAGCGGATCTTGTCGCCGTCGTACCATGAGGACTCCAACTGACGAAACTCGCGGCGCACCACCACATCGCGGGTACGGGTATTACCCGCCACATTGATCTTGCGAACATAGGCCCGACGCGAGGGGTTGGCCTGCAGCGTCAAGGAAACCCGGTTATTCACCCGATCAACTTCCGGGATAGCCTCAACACGTGCAAAGGCATATCCAAAGTTACCGAAATAGTCGGTAAAAGCCTTGCTGGTTTTAGCGACATCATCGGCGTTGTAGGCCTGCCCCGGCCGAATCGTCACCAAGGACTTGAACTCGTCATTTTTTTCCAGGTAATTGCCAGCCAGCTTCACGCCGCTGACCACAAAGCGTTCACCCTCCGAGATATTGATGGTGATACCGATGTCGGTCTTGTTCGGCGCCATAGCCACCTGCGTGGACTCAATCTTGAACTCCAGATAACCTCGCGTCAGGTAATAAGAGCGCAGGGTTTCAATGTCGGCATTGAGCTTGGCACGCGAGTAGCGGTTGGACTTGGTATACCAGCTCATCCAGCCCCCCGTGTCCAGATCAAACAAGCCACGTAACGTGGATTCACTGAACACCTTGTTGCCGACAATGCGAATTTCGCTGATCTGGGCAGGGTCACCCTCAGTCACTGTAAAAGTCAAATTAACCCGGTTACGCTCAATGGGAGTCACCGTGGTGACCACTTGCGCCGCGTACAGGCTGCGGTTGATGTATTGTCGTTTGAGCTCCTGCTCTGCACGGTCCATTTGCGCCTTGTCAAAGGGGCGGCCATCTGCCAGCCCCACATCACGCAATGATTTGACCAGGACATCCTTGTCAAACTCTTTGGTGCCCACAAATTCGACGGCGGCAATGGTGGGACGCTCTTCAACCACCACCACCAGCACATCACCATTGGTCTCGATACGCACGTCCTTGAACAAACCCAAGCCAAACAGAGCGCGAATGGCGGCAGAGCCCTTATCGTCGTTGTAGATATCGCCCACTTGAACGGGCAAGGAAACAAAAACCGTACCGGGTTCGACACGCTGCAGGCCTTCAATGCGAATATCTCTCACAGTAAACGGATCTACCGCCCAAGCAGACGGCGTGGAAAGAACCAGAGTGGCCAACGCAGCCAGTGCATTGAGACGAAAACGATTGAAGTGCATGTTAAAAATCTATTAGTAAAGTCATGTCGGGCAACACAAAACGGTTAACTCAACAAGCGGGTGATGTCATTCAAAAGAGCAATTGACATCAAGGCAACCAATGCCGCGATGCCGCCACGTTGCAGACGCTCCATCCAACGCTCGGACACGGGCTGGCGGGTTACACCCTCCCAAAGATAATACATCAGGTGGCCTCCATCCAGGACCGGTATGGGCAGCAAGTTCAAGACACCCAGGCTGACACTGACCAGAGCCAAAAATACAAGATATTGCGTGACACCCAGATCGGCCGACTTGCCGGCGTAATCCGCAATCGTCAAGGGACCGCTGATGTTTTTAATCGAAGCCTCCCCCACCAGCAATTTACCCATCATCTTGAGGGTCAGCGCCGACACGTCCCAAGTTTGCACAAGACCGCGCCAGATGCCATCAACAAGACCATAAGTGACGGTCATCATCGCCGGCTTGCCACCCACAAAGGCACCAATGCGGCCCAGCGTTTCCCCACCCTCGGTCACGATCTTTGGCGTGACCACCAGGTCAATGACTTTCCCGGAACGCATCACCCGCCACTGCTGTGCTGCGACCTGGCCATTCACCACAGAACCCCGAATCAAGCGACGCAGCTGCTGGCCATCAACGATGGGCTGCCCGTTAACGGACTGCACATCATCCCCCATGAGCAACCCAGCCTCGGCCGCTGCACTATCCGTCTGGACCTGCCCCATCAATGGCGCTGAAAAAGGTGCAGCGATTCCGATCTTGGCAAACAATTCTGCATCGACCTCTTTGCCCTCCAGGGCAGCCAGAGACAAAACCACCTCGCGCTCAGCCTGGCGCGGCCCCGCCAGCACCAAGCGCAGGTCCTGACCCGCCATGGCAGCACGCGTCAGTGCCCAGCGCACATCGTCAAAGGACGCGACTTCCGTGAGGTCGGCACCCGTCACACCCAGGCTGACCACTCGCTCCCCGCCCTGAACACCCGCCTGACTCGCCACGGACCCACTCGCAGGCTGACTCAGAATAGCCTCTGGCAGCTGAACGCCGATCCAGTTGACGGCGGCATATAAAACAACCGCCAGCAACAGATTGGCGGCAGGACCCGCCGCCACAATGGCGGCACGCCGAGTCAAAGGCTGGGTGTTGAAAGCGCGGTGACGTTCCGCCA
>JAIFMR010000061.1 GCA_020048255.1 Rhodoferax sp.
TGGTGGACAAACTCAAGAACGAAGCCAAGGTCATCTGAAACCTTGCGGGAAAGACCAAGCTACACGCAATGAGCCCGACCGCAGGGCGCAAACTCTGTCCTCAACTGATTAGAAATTTTTTTGGAACAAAAAAATGACAACACTTGTAATAGCCGAACACGACAACACCAGCCTCAAACCCGCCACCCTTAACACTGTCACCGCCGCACTGAAATGCGGTGGTGACGTCCATGTGCTGGTGGCTGGCCACAACGCCGCAACCGTTGCAACGGCAGCAGCCCAAGTCGCCGGTGTCGCCAAAGTACTGCACATTGATGCTGACACGCTGGCCCACGGCATTGCCGAAAACGTCACCGCCCAGGTCCAGGCCGTTGCTGCGGGCTACAGCCACATCCTGTTTGCCGCCACCGCCAGCGGCAAGAACATCGCCCCACGCCTGGCTGCCAAACTCGATGTGGCGCAAATCAGCGACATCACCAAGGTCGTCAGCCCTGACACCTTTGAGCGCCCGATTTACGCCGGCAATGCGATTGCCACCGTGCAGAGCTTGGATGCCATCAAGGTCATCACCGTGCGTACCACAGGTTTTGATGCTGCAGCCCAGGCGGGACAAGCGCCGGTAGCTATTGAAACGGTAGCTGCCGTGGCCACAACGGGGTCCACCACCTTCATCGGTAGTGAGATCGCCAAGAACGACCGGCCTGAGCTGACTGCGGCCAAGGTTATCGTCAGTGGTGGCCGGGCCTTGGGTTCCCAAGAGAAGTTCGTTGAAGTCATGACCCCCTTGGCTGACAAGCTGGGTGCTGCCATTGGTGCCAGCCGGGCCGCTGTGGATGCGGGCTACGCTGCCAATGACCTGCAAGTGGGACAGACCGGCAAGATTGTGGCCCCCCAGCTCTACATCGCCGCAGGCATCAGCGGTGCCATCCAGCACTTGGCGGGCATGAAGGACTCCAAGGTGATCGTGGCGATCAACAAAGACCCCGAAGCACCGATCTTCAGCGTGGCTGATTACGGGCTCGAGGCGGACCTGTTTGTGGCCGTGCCCGAACTGGTCGCTGCGCTGTAAATCACCCCCCAAAAGACAACTTCCGGAGATCGACATGAGTTACACCGCCCCCATCAAAGACATGTTGTTCAACATCAAGCATCTGGCCGACATTGAGCAGATTTCTCAATTGCCGGGCATGGAAGATGCCGGTTTTGACACTGCACAGGCCGTGCTGGAAGAGGCTGCTAAGTTCTGTGAGGGCGTGCTCGCACCTTTGAACTGGGAGGGTGACAAAAATCCGTCAACCTGGAAAGACGGTGTGGTCACGGCGGCACCCGGTTTCAAGGACGCCTTCAAGCAATACACCGAAGCCGGCTGGCAAGGCTTGCAGCACCCCGTAAATTTTGGTGGCCAGGGCTTGCCCAAGACCATCGGCTCGGCAGTCGGTGAAATGCAAAACTCTGCCAACCTGAGCTTTGCTCTGTGCCCCTTGCTGACCGACGGGGCCATTGAGGCCTTGCTGACGGCGGGCTCAGACGAGCTCAACGCGATTTATCTGGAAAAGCTGGTGAGTGGTCAGTGGACCGGGACCATGAACCTGACCGAGCCGCAGGCGGGCAGTGACTTGGCCGCGGTGCGGACCAAAGCCGAACCCCAGTCAGATGGCAGCTACAAAATTGCCGGCACCAAAATCTTCATCACCTGGGGTGAGCACGATATGGCCGAGAACATCATTCATTTGGTGTTGGCCCGTGTCAATGGTGCGCCTGAAGGTGTCAAGGGCATCAGCCTGTTTGTTGTGCCCAAGTTCATGGTCAACAAAGATGGTTCACTGGGTGCGCGCAACGATGTGCAGTGCGTCAGTATCGAACACAAGATGGGGATCAAGGCCAGCCCCACGGCGGTCCTGCAATTTGGCGACCATGGCGGTGCTATGGGTTATCTGGTAGGCCAGGAAAACCGTGGCCTGGAATACATGTTCATCATGATGAATGCTGCCCGTTATGGTGTGGGTGTGCAGGGCATCGCCATTGCCGACCGGGCTTATCAAAAAGCTGTGGAGTTTGCTAAGGACCGCGTGCAAAGCCGACCTGTTGATGGCTCGCTGCTCGCCGCTGGTCCCATCATTCACCACCCTGATGTCAAACGCATGCTCATGACCATGCGCGCCTACACCGAAGGCTGCCGGGCGCTCTCCAGTGTGGCTGCGGCCGCTTACGACGCAGCACACCACTGCACGGATGCTGATGTACGCAAGCAAAATGAATCGTTTTATGAATTCATGGTGCCACTGATCAAGGGTTACAGCACCGAGATGAGCCTGGAAGTGACTTCACTGGGCGTGCAAGTCCACGGTGGCATGGGTTTCATTGAAGAGACCGGTTGTGCCCAGTATTACCGCGATGCCAAGATTTTGACCATTTACGAGGGCACCACGGCCATCCAGGCGAACGACCTGGTGGGGCGAAAGACGGCCCGCGACGGTGGCCAGACTGCTAAGGCGCTGGCTACGCAGATCGAGATGACCGAGGCTGCTTTAACTGTCAGCGGCACTGCCGATGCGTTGGTGGTGGCCAAGCGCCTGGCCGCGGCCCGTTTGGCGTTCATTGACGTGGTGAACTTTGTGGCGGGTAACACCAAAGCACACCCCAACGATGTGTTTGCCGGTAGCGTGCCCTACCTGATGCTGGCGGGCAACCTGATGGCCGGTTGGCAAATGGCGCGCGCACTGTTGGTGGCGCAGGACGAAATCAGCCGCGGGCAAGACATGGCCTTCATGCAGGCCAAGATCGTGACGACGCGCTTTTATGCCGACCACCTGCTGACTAAGGCGCCGGGTCTGCGCGACAGCATTGTTGATGGCGGTGCCTGTGTGACCGCCCTGGCGCTGGAATCGTTCTAAGACTCTCCGATCCACGCCTGGCCACGTGCCTTGGCCAGACCCCACTGGCGTTTGCGCTCCCGGGCACCTGCCTTTTGTGCGTCGGTGGTGGTGGCGTGGCAATGTGCACAGCTCACGCCGTCTTCAAACAGCGGTGAAAGCTGATCGGCTGGGCTGACGGGGTATCGGCATGCTCTGCACAAACCATACTCTCCAACCTGGAGCCCGTGGCCCACGGAGACCCGCTCGTCAAAGACAAAACAGCTGCCTTGCCACAGGCTTTGCTCGGGCGGCACCGTCTCCAGGTACTTCAAAATGCCGCCTTCCAGGTGATACACCTCCTCGAAGCCTTGCGATCGCAACAGTGCGGTGGATTTTTCACATCGGATGCCTCCCGTGCAAAACATCGCCACCTTGGGCTTTTTTCCGGTGGGCGGGTTCAGCGCCGTAGACTGTTCTACCCATTGAGGCAACTGCGCAAAACTGCCAATTTGCGGGTTCAATGCGCCGGTAAAAGTACCAATGCCCACTTCATAGCGGTTGCGAGTGTCAATGACAACCACATCCGGATCGCTGATCAAATCGTTCCAGTCGGCTGGCTTCACATAGGTGCCCGCCAGTTTCGATGGGTTGGCTTCAGGTACACCCAGCGTCACGATTTCGCGCTTGAGCTTGACCTTCATGCGGTAGAACGGTGCTCGATCCGACCAGGCTTCCTTGTGCTGCAGATCAGCCAATCGTGGATCTTGTCGCAAGTAATTCAGCACGGCAGATACGCCCTGGGGTAGGCCTGCAATGGTGCTGTTGATACCCTCAGGCGCCAGCAAAATCATACCTTTGATGCCTTGGCTTTCACAGAACGAGAGCAAGGGCGCCTTGATGGACGCGTAGTCGGGCAGGGCGACAAATTTGTAGAAGGCGGCAGTCAAGTAGGGGCTCATGGTTTTTGTTCTCAGGTTGGCCAGGTGGAGCCCTGTTCTGGCACCAAGGCGCGCCAACCCAGTTCGCGATTGATACGCCCGCGCAGCGTGTCCGCCGGACCGCTTTCCCCGTGCACGACATACACCTGATCTGGCGCTTGGGGCATGCTGCGCAGCCAGGTCAACAACTGGTTGGCATCGGCATGCGCAGAAGCGGACTGCAATTGCACAATTTCTGCATTCACCTCTACATCGCGCCCGTGGATCCGCACCGTCTTGGCGCCGCTGGCCAACGTGCCACCGCGTGTGCCCGGAGCCTGGTAACCGGTCAGAATGATCATGTTGCGGTGATTGCCCGCGTAGTGCGCCAGGTGGTGCAAAACCCGGCCACCGGTGGCCATGCCGCTGGCCGACAGGATCACCATCGGCCCATGACGGCTGGCCAGCGCGCGGGATTCGTCGGTGCTGTTGATCATGGTGGCGTTTTGGGTGAGGGCGCGACTGTCGTGCTGGCTCAAGCGGTGCTCGCCAGGGTGGCTTTCAAACAAATGCGTGGTGTGAACCGCCATCGGGCTGTCGAGGAAAACCGGCAGCGACGTCGGCAACTCACCTTTGAGTTTGAGCAAATGAATGGCGTGCAGCAGCGCTTGGGCACGGCCGACGGCAAAGACCGGCACCACCGCCACACCACCGCGTTTGGCGACCCGCTGCAAGGCGGGCGCCAATTCCGCCAGGACGTCCTCAATCGGGTGTGAGCGGTCACCATAGGTTGATTCGATCAGCACCGTGTCCGCCTGCATCGCACTCTCGGGTGGGCTCATGATCAGGTCGTCAGGTCGACCCAGGTCACCAGAGAACAGAATACGTCGCCCGGCGATTTCCAGCAGAATGCTGGCCGCCCCCAGAATGTGGCCTGCCGGTGAAAACGTCACCTTCCAGCCAGGTATTGGGCTGAAAGTCTTACCAAATTCATGGGTTTTGATGAAGGGCAGCGCATCCAGCGCGTCTTGCCGGGTGTACAGGGGCAGGGCGGTTTCGTGTTTGGAGAGCTTGTGCCGGTTGGCAAATTCAGCATCTTCCTCCTGAATATGGCCACTGTCGGGCAACAGAATGCGGCACAGGTCGCGCGTACCTGGTGTGGCATAAACATGCCCGACAAATCCTTCCTTGACCAGCAGCGGCAGGTAGCCACTGTGGTCCAGGTGGGCGTGGGTCAGCAGTACCGCATCGATCTGGTTGGGCGCCACGCTCAGCGGTGTCCAGTTGCGCAGGCGAAGTTGCTTGTAGCCCTGGAACAGGCCGCAATCTACCAGCAGGCTTTTGCTTTCATGGCGCACCAGATATTTGGAACCGGTGACGGTACCGGCGCCGCCCAGAAAGGTGATGTTGACGCTCATGTGTTGTTCTCCTGTGAGAAGCCGGGCGAAAAAAAGCCGTGCCATTGGAGCTCAAGGGCACGGCATCATTGTGGGGGATGTCAGGTCTCCCGCAACGGGTTCAATTTGTCAGCTGAAGAAACTTTTCAGGCGATCTGTCCAACTGTCACCCGTGGGTGAGTGTTTGCTGCCCCCTTTTTTCAGCGACTCATCGAGTTCGCGCAGCAGCTTGCGCTGGTGCTCGGTCAACTTGACCGGTGTTTCAATCAGGATATGGCAATACAGGTCACCGGGGTAACTCGAACGCACACCCTTGATGCCCTTGCCGCGCAACCTGAACTGCTTGCCGGTTTGTGTACCTTCCGGGATGTCGATGGCCGCTTTGCCGGCCAGTGTTGGCACATCAATTTCGCCACCCAAGGTCGCCGTAACGATGCTGATGGGCACCGAGCAATGCAGGTCATCACCGTCACGCTCGAAGATATCGTGCTTTTTAAGGCGAATTTCAATGTACAGGTCACCCGGGGGGCCGCCGTTGGTTCCAGGCTCACCGTTACCTGCGCTGCGAATGCGCATGCCGCCATCGATACCGGACGGTATTTTGACCTCCAGCGTCTTTTGTTTTTTGATTTTGCCTTGACCATGGCATGCCGTGCAGGGCTCTGGAATCACCTTGCCCGTGCCACGGCAGGTGGGGCAGGTCTGCTGGACGCTGAAAAACCCCTGGCGCATTTGTACCGAGCCCGAGCCACCGCAGGTGCCACAGGATTTGACCTGTGAGCCCGGTTTGGCACCGTTGCCATGACAGGTGTCGCAGGCGTCCCAGCTTGGAATGCGAATTTGTGCGTCCTTGCCTTTGGCGGCTTCTTCCAAGGTGACTTCCATGGCATAGCTCAGATCGCTGCCACGGTAGACCTGACGCCCACCCCCAGCCCGCCCCCGCTGTTGGCCAAACATGTCGCCAAAAATGTCACCAAAGGCTTCGGCAAAGCCACCGTAGGCTTCAGCCCCACCGGGGCCTCCGCGCATGTTCGGGTCGACACCGGCAAAGCCATGCTGGTCATAGGCCGCACGCTTTTGCGGGTCTGACAGCATCTCGTAAGCTTCCTTGGATTCCTTGAATTTCTCTTCGGCTCCCTTGGCTGCATCACCCTGGTTGCGGTCAGGGTGATGTTTCATCGCGTGTTTGCGATAAGCCTTTTTGATTTCTTCTTCTGAGGCATTTTTGGGAACGCCCAGAACATCGTAGTAATCTCTTTTTGCCATGGTCTACTCGTGACTGGTTTCAATACAAACGCCGCGTTGAACCCTTTCGGCGATCAACGCGGCGTGTGTGTCCTGTGCGAACAACAGTGTCAAAGCACTAGGGCTTAGGGCTTTTTGACTTCTTTCACTTCTGCATCCACCACATTGTCGTCTTGTGCAGCGTTGCCCTGCGGGCCCGCTTGACTGGCACCAGCTGCCGCGTCAGCCTGGGCGCCTTCCTTGGCCTGCATGTCAGCATACATTTTCTCCCCCAGCTTCTGGCTGACGGTCATCAGGGCAGCGCTCTTGTCGTCAATGGCGGCCTTGTCGTTGCCCTTGAGGGCCTCTTCCAGATCCTTCACTGCAGCTTCAATTTTTTCCTTCTCGCTGGCGTCAATTTTGTCGCCGTATTCGGTCAGACTCTTCTTGACACTGTGCATGCTGGCCTCAGCCTGATTGCGGGCTTGGACCAATTCCAGCTTCTTCTTGTCATCGGCGGCGTTGAGCTCGGCATCCTTGACCATCTGCTGAATTTCGGCTTCCGACAGACCTGAATTGGCCTTGATGGTGATCTTGTTCTCTTTACCCGTGCCCTTGTCCTTGGCACCAACGTGCAAGATGCCATTGGCATCAATGTCAAATGACACCTCAATTTGCGGCAAACCACGTGCTGCCGGTGGAATGCCTTCCAGGTTGAACTCACCCAACAACTTGTTGCCGGCCGCAATCTCACGCTCGCCCTGGAACACCTTGATGGTCACCGCGGGCTGGTTGTCGTCTGCCGTCGAGAAGGTCTGTGCAAACTTGGTGGGGATCGTCGTATTCTTCGTGATCATCTTGGTCATGACACCACCCAAGGTCTCGATACCCAGGCTCAAGGGGGTGACGTCGAGCAGCAACACGTCTTTGCGGTCGCCCGACAAAACCTGACCCTGAATGGCGGCCCCGACGGCCACAGCCTCGTCAGGGTTCACGTCTTTGCGTGGCTCCTTGCCGAACAGTTCCTTGACCTTCTCCTGCACTTTGGGCATGCGGGTCATGCCGCCGACCAGAATCACGTCATGGATGTCGGCCACACTCACGCCGGCATCCTTGATAGCTGTGCGGCAGGGGGCAATGGTGCGCTCAATCAGCTCTTCCACCAGGGACTCCAGCTTGGAGCGTGTCAGCTTGATGTTCAGGTGTTTGGGGCCGGAGGCATCTGCAGTCACATAGGGCAAGTTGATGTCGGTCTGTGCGCTGCTGGAGAGTTCGATCTTGGCTTTTTCTGCGGCTTCTTTCAGGCGCTGCAAAGCCAGCACGTCCTTGCCCAAGTCTACGCCTTGTTCCTTCTTGAACTCTGCGATGATGAAGTCGATGATGCGCTGGTCAAAGTCTTCACCACCCAAGAAGGTATCACCATTGGTGGAAAGCACTTCAAACTGCTTTTCACCGTCGACGTCAGCGATCTCAATGATGGACACGTCAAACGTGCCACCACCCAGGTCATATACCGCAATTTTGCGATCGCCTTTTTCATTTTTGTCCAAACCAAAAGCCAGAGCCGCAGCAGTGGGTTCGTTGATGATGCGCTTGACTTCCAGGCCAGCAATGCGGCCTGCATCTTTGGTGGCTTGGCGCTGAGCGTCATTGAAGTAAGCCGGAACTGTGATGACCGCTTCTGTCACGGCTTCACCGAGGTAGTCTTCGGCGGTTTTCTTCATTTTGCGCAAAATGTCAGCACTGACCTGCTGGGGTGCCATGCGATTGCCACGCACTTCAACCCAGGCGTCGCCGTTGTCAGCTGCAGCAATCTTGTAGGGCATCAGGTCGATGTCCTTCTGCACTTCTTTCTCGGAGAACTTGCGTCCGATCAGGCGTTTGACCGCGTACAGCGTGTTTTTGGGGTTGGTGACGGACTGGCGCTTTGCAGACGCACCCACCAGCACTTCGCCATCTTCTTGGTAAGCAATGATGGACGGTGTGGTCCGCGCGCCTTCAGCGTTTTCAATCACCTTGGCTGTGTTGCCTTCCATGATGGCAACGCAGCTGTTGGTGGTACCTAAATCGATCCCGATGATTCTTCCCATGACAAACTCCTAAATTTTTCAGATGTTGATAACTTGTGGATGGCCTGAAACTTTTCAAGCCGGATCAGATATTTATTTCGGTGCGGCCACGGTGACCAGGGCAGGTCGCAGAACCCGCTCAGAGATCAGATAACCCTTTTGCAACACAGTGACCACCGAGTTGGCTTCGTGCTCAGAAGGCACCACGCTGATGGCCTGGTGCTGGTGCGGATCAAACTTGGCTCCCGCAGCCGGGTTGACCGCGATGACCTTGTTGCGCTCGAGTGCCGCCAGCAATTGGCGCAAGGTGGCTTGAGCGCCTTCGCGAATTTGTTCGACCGTGGCGTCCTTGATGTTCAGCCCGGCCTCCAGGCTGTCAATCACGGGCAGCAAACTGTCAGCAAAACCTTCAAGCGCAAATTTGCGGGATTTGGAAACTTCGTCTTCAGCGCGTCGGCGCGCGTTTTCCACGTCCGCTTTGGCGCGCAGGTACTGGTCCGCCAGGTCAGCGCTTTTGGTTTGCAACTCTGCCAGATCAGCTTGGCACTTGGTCAGCAGATCAGCCTCGTAGTTCGCCATCGCGGCAGCTGTGTCGCTGGCAGTTTGAGGGGTGGCGGTGTTGCCAGGTGCAGCCGCATCGGCCGCAGGATGGGGGTAATTTTTGGGGTCAGACATGCAGTGAGGCTGGTTTTGAATTGACGATGCCATGACATGGCAGCGCAGCCCGCGTTTTCAAGACCCCACCCCAAAAAATAATCAGGAAAAACCCAGCAACTCCACATCGAATTTGAGTGTGGCGTTGGGCGGGATCACGCCACCCGCGCCGCGGGCACCATAACCCAATGCAGCGGGAATGATCAGTGTGCGGCTGCCGCCCACTTTCATCCCGGCAACGCCCTCATCCCAACCCTTGATCACCATGCCTGCGCCCAGATTGAAAACAAAGGGGTCACCGCGATCTTTGCTCGAGTCAAATTTGCTGCCTTGAACGCCATCCTGGTAAAGCCAGCCGGTGTAGTGGACGATCACTTTGTGTCCGGGCGCAGCTTCCTTGCCCTCGCCGATCAAGGTGTCGTCATATTCAAGTCCAGAAGGCGTCGTAGTCATAAGAATCAAGGAAAAAAGATGAATAAGTGCTGAAATTGCGCAAAAAAATGGGCGTTCAGCGCCAATCAAGCCGCTGATTTGGCCTGGTTTGCGACCCACTTGCTGGCAAACGCCGACAAATCGCCCATGCGTTTGAGGAGATCTGCGCCCAAAGCAGTCACCACGTAACCGTTGTTGCCATGGTCCATGAGCCCTGCGGCGCGCAGTTCTTTGATGCGGGTATTGAGCGTGTTGGGTGTGATGTTGCCAACGCTGTCCTGCAGCAGGCGAAACGTCTGTGGGTGACCATCTTTAAGAGCCCACATCACTCGAATGGCGTAGCGCGATTCAAGCAAGCTGAGCAATTGGCCAATGGCAGCGTTTTCTTTTGTACTCATAGGGCGAAACTCCTTGGGGCGTTGATAGTTCGGCGCGCTGGCCGCTCGACACGCAGCGCTTGCATGCGGTATTGTTTGACTTCGGCGCGGATGAAAGACTATATCTTAATTTGCAAATGCGCTACATGTTTTGTAGCTTTGGAGCATCACTCGGTGACTTGAAATTACGGTACAGTTCCACAATCACCGGTTAGCGCCGTCGAGCGCTGCTCGTTAACACTTAATTTTTCAGCCAGCTCACTGTCAAAGGTCGCTTACATGAACATCAATTTTGAACAAGTCCATAACTACTATGAGCGGGTTGTGTTTGAAGCAGTGGCCAATCTGGCGGGTTCTTACCCCACGTACAGTGCCGACATGCTGGCTGACGTGGCTTGTGTCGCGCTCAACCGGCTTCCGGCACGTTATGTGCGCCACGACGTCGACATGATGTTTTACCTGACGGAGCCAGAGCGCCGCGCCATTGATGACGGGTTGCAGGACGCCTTGGGCTTTGCCTTCACTTTTGTGGGTGAGCGCATGGCCAAGCGAACCGGTATCGTCTGAGCCATGCTGGGTTGACCGTGGCGCGGGTCAGACAGCGCTCAGCGCTTGCTCTAAATCGGCGAGCAGGTCGTCAATGTGCTCAATACCGAGTGACAGCCGAACCATATCAGGCTTCACGCCGGCGCACTCCAGTTCAGCAGGATTGAGCTGGCGATGTGTCGTGGAGGCCGGGTGACAGGCCAGCGATTTGGCATCGCCAATATTGACCAGGCGCGTGAACAGCTGCAGCGCATCTTGAAAACGCGCGCCGGCTTCCAGGCTGTCACCGGCCCTGAGTCCAAAACTGATGATGCCCGATGCACGCCCGCCCATGTATTTTTTGACCAGGGCGTGATCAGCGTGGCTGGGTAGACCCGCGTAATTGACCCAACTCACTTTGGCGTGGTTCTGCAGATAGCTGGCCACGCTGAGTGCGTTGTCGCAAATGCGGTCCATGCGCAAGGCCAATGTTTCGATACCCTGAAGAATCTGAAAAGCAGCCATGGCACTGAGAGCTGCGCCCATGTTGCGCAAAGGCACCACGCGAGCGCGCGCAATGTAAGCCGCTGCCCCCAGCGCTTCGGTGTAAACCACACCGTGGTAGCTGACATCGGGTTCGTTCAGACGTTTGAAACGCTGGGCATGTTGCGCCCAAGGGAATTTGCCCGAGTCGACGATGATGCCACCAAGCGTGGTGCCGTGACCACCCAGATATTTGGTGAGGGAATGCACCACGATGTCAGCGCCATGCTCGAAAGGTCGACACAAGTAGGGGCTTGACACGGTGTTGTCCACAATCAGTGGCAGACCGTGGGCGTGGGCAATCTCAGCCAGGGCACTCAGGTCGGTCACGTTGCCCAACGGGTTGCCAACCGATTCGCAGTAAATGGCCTTGGTTCTGTCGTCGATCAGGGCCGCAAATGAGGCTGGGTTGCGGTAGTCGGCAAAACGCACTTCAATGCCCATTTGCGGAAAAGTATGTGCAAACAGGTTGTAGGTGCCACCGTACAGCGTCGAGGCCGACACGATGTTGTCTCCCGCTTCGGTGATGGTCTGGATGGCATAGGCAATGGCTGCCATGCCGGAGGCGACCGCCAATGCACCAATGCCGCCTTCCATGGCCGCGACACGCGCTTCCAGTACACCGCAGGTCGGGTTCATGATGCGGCTGTAGATGTTGCCCGTCACTTTCAGGTCAAACAGGTCCGCACCATGCTGGGTGTTGTCAAACGCATAGGCCACTGTTTGGTAAATGGGTACCGCAACCGCCTTCGTCGTGGGGTCGGGTGTGTAGCCAGCGTGAACCGCCAGGGTTTCAATCTTCATTGGGAGCGTCCTTGGATAAAAGGTTCAATGCGTGACAAACTGATACGTGACTTCTTCACTCTCGACCATGTCCAGAATATCGTTCAGCACGTCGTCGTCGTTAGTGCTGGTCCAGGTTTCTTCGGGGTCACTGGCAAACAAGGGCTCGATGGCGATGTCCAAAAATTGCCGGTTGGGCAACTTCAAAACCTGACCGCCTTCAGATGTTGAAGCCAGTTCCCAATCGTCGGGTACAGACATTTCCAGCTGGATGGTGACGTGTAGTTTTTTCATGGAGGGTCCTTTGTTGATCGTCATTTTGTCCAGGAGTCTTTCAACCCCACCGCCAGATTGAAAACCGGCTTGCTTTGTGTATGGTCGATGCGGTCTGCCACAAAGTAACCGTGACGCTCAAACTGGAAAGAGTCGCCGGCTTGAACCGTGGCCAGGGAGGGTTCCACCACGGCCATGACGACTTTCAGGCTGTGGGGGTTCAGGCTCTCCAGAAAATCCTTGGCACCGGCGTCGGGTTGGGCGTCTAGAAAGAGGCGATCATAAATGCGCACTTCGGCAGGGATGCCGTCATGCACGGCCACCCAGGTGATCACACCCTTGACCTTGATGGCGTCACTGCCTGGCGTTCCGCTTTTGGTGTCTTTGACCACTGTAGCC
The DNA here is from genome assembly GCA_020048255.1 of Rhodoferax sp. Taxonomy (GTDB): domain Bacteria; phylum Pseudomonadota; class Gammaproteobacteria; order Burkholderiales; family Burkholderiaceae_C; genus Rhodoferax. The sequence continues at coordinate 12,449 of JAIFMR010000061.1, forward strand.
CTAACGGATAATACGTTACCCGCTTCATCTTTGATAGCGTCCGTGCATTCAATGACGTGCCCGTATTTCAGGCGAACCTTGTTGCCGGGGAACAGCCTGAAGAAGCCTTTGGGCGGGGTTTCTTCAAAGTCACTGCGCTCAATCCAGACTTCTGGCCCCATCTTGAACTGACGTTTGCCGAGCTCGGGGTGGTGCGGATGAATCGGTGCGCTGCAGTCGTCCAGAACGTCAGCCCCCATGACTTCATCCCAGTTGGTCAGCACCAGCTTGATGGGGTCCAGCACCGCCATGGCACGCGGGGCACTGGCGTCTAGCGTTTCGCGCAGACAGCCCTCCAGCGTGGCGTAGTCAATCCAGCTGTCGCTTTTGGTCACGCCAATACGTTCAGCAAACAGCTGAAGGCTTTCCGGTGTGTAACCTCGCCGGCGCAAACCGACTATGGTTGGCATGCGGGGGTCATCCCAGCCATTGACCCGGTGGTCGTACACCAGTTGTGCCAACTTGCGTTTGCTGGTGATCACATAGGTCAGGTTCAGGCGGGCAAATTCATATTGCTTGGGCGCTGGCGCCCCCAGCAGGCCACCTTCTATCAAGCGAGCCATCAGCCAGTCGTAGAACGGGCGCTGGTCTTCAAACTCCAGCGTGCAAATACTGTGGGTGATTTGTTCCAGCGCATCTTCGATCGGATGGGCAAAGGTGTACATCGGGTAGATGCACCATTTGTCGCCCGTGTGGTGGTGCGTGGCACGGCGAATGCGGTAAATGGCCGGGTCGCGCATGTTGATGTTGGGTGACGCCATGTCAATCTTGGCGCGCAGCACCATGGCACCGTCTGGGTACAGGCCATCGCGCATTTGCCGAAAGCGCGTCAGGTTTTCTGCTGCGCTGTGGTTGCGGTAGGGGCTGTCCACACCGGGCTTGCCAAAGTCACCCCGGTTCACCCGCATTTGCTCGGGCGTTTGTTCATCCACATAGGCGTGGCCGGCTTCGATCAAGTATTCCGCGGCCCGGTACATGAAGTCAAAGTAGTCACTGGCCTGAAACAAATGGCTCTGGCCGTTGGCATGCCAGTCAAAACCCAGCCACTGCACTGCGTCCAGAATACTGTTGACGTATTCGGTGTCTTCTTTTTCCGGGTTGGTGTCGTCAAAGCGCATGTGGCACACACCACCGTAGTCGCGTGCCAGGCCAAAGTTCAGGCAAATGCTCTTGGCGTGGCCAATGTGCAGGTAGCCATTGGGTTCTGGTGGGAAGCGGGTGCGGATTTTGGCTGGGTCAGGCTGGCCTGCGGCATGGTGGGTTGCATCACCCGGTGTACCGGCCCAGCGCCGTGTGGCATAGGTGCCTTTTTCAAGATCAGATTCAATGATCTGTCGCAAAAAATTACTGGGCTTGACGCTGTCTGTCACGGCGGCAGGCGCCGCTGACTTGTTGGTAGGGTGTGTTGAGTGGCTCATGCCGCTGATTTTAGGCGGCACAGGCACCCGCCGCATCACGCTCCCCGCGGCGTGGGTGCGTGGTGGTCAAGCTAGCAGGGATTCCGTGAAGGCGTTGATGGCCTCCAGTTCCGGTGGCAATTCAGTGAAGGGCAGCTTTTCGCGGATCAAAATCTCGCGCAGGCCCAAGTCCACGTCGCGCGCCTGCTCTTCGTCCTGGAAGCGACCGGTGTGTACATATTTTTTGTCGCCGCGTTTCACCAGGATGTTGATGTTGTCGTTTTGACGGTACCACTCCAGAATCTGTTCGCGGGTCTTGGCAACATCACAAATGTTGTCTGCATAGTTTTCGTTGTAAAAAAGAACCTGCGGCAAGGAGCATTCGGTGATCAAAAAATGCACTTGCCCGTCAATCAGGCTGAGCATTTCGTACTGTCGCTGTGCAATGAAATATTGATTTTTCAATACCTCCATGTTTTGTTGCCAAACCAGAGACTTGGCATAGTCCGGGATTGTTTCTACGGTTTTGCCCCGCAGGCTGAGGTAGAGCACGATGGCCGCTGAAAACAGTGACTTGTCACTGCCTGGCCCGCCAATGATGTTGATGACCTTGGTCGGGTACAGCCGCATTTTGGTCTCAGGGAGGTGGTTGATGACATTGGTGTAGCGGATGCTCATGGTGTTTCTTTGTGGTGGATGGAGTCTCAGACGCGATGGTGTGCCAAATGAAAGCCATTTGCAAGCCTTGTACGCTCTTAAGTTGCGTCAATGTCAGGTGGGGATGCCATGGTGTTCCAGCAAGTCGCTGATCAATTCCAACCGGACCAGGGGATTGTCCAGCGCCATCAGCTGGTTTTTTAATGCCAGCCCCATCGGCAGCAATTCGCACCAACGGTTGGCAACCCAGGCGCAATCATTGAAATGGTACGGTGGCTGAATCGGCATCTGAGCTGGTTCGGTGTGTTGCGTCAGCAAGGTCTGGATGACACGCTCCAGTGTGGCAGCCACGGGCAATAAGTCGGGTGGAATAGGCACTTGCTGGTCGTGTGGCACCAGAGTCACATCGGCAATCCACAGCCCGTGTTTGAGCAGGTCATGTTTTTTGACGTTGAAGCGCTGGAGGCCCTGGCATTGGATCAACATCAAGCCAGACTGGGGGCGGCTTAGGTGGATGATGCTTGCCAACGTACCTGTGGGGTAAAAAATTTCCTCGGCAAAGCTGGGGCCTCCCGGTGTGTCGGTGGGTGCCTGTCGCACTTCATTGCCTTGATTCAAGCTGACCACCCCGAACGGTGCCCCGGACAAATAACACTTGCCCACCATGTCCAGATAACGGACTTCAAAAATCTGCAGCGGCAGGTAGCCACCGGGAAACAGCACAGTACCCAGTGGAAACAGGGGCAGCGATTGGAGCGACAAAGACTCAGGCATGGTTAACCGGCATGTGATTCGTCATCATCGCACGAAAACGCTTGAGCGGCAGCTGGGGTGCGGTGCAGGGATAAACTCTGCGCATCAAGGAGTGACTGTGGATATTGTTTTGCTGATCAAAGCCGCCATCATGGGATTGGTCGAGGGCTTGACCGAGTTTTTGCCGATCTCGTCGACAGGGCATTTGATTCTGGCGGGGGCTCTTTTGGGTTTTGACGATGAAAAGGCCAAGGTGTTTGACATTGCCATTCAAACCGGGGCTATTTTCGCGGTGATTCTGGTGTATTGGCAAAAGATCCGCGATACCGTGGTGGCACTGCCATCCAGCCAACAGGCGCAGCGCTTTGCACTCAATGTGCTCATTGCTTTTCTGCCAGCCGTCATTTTGGGCCTGCTGTTTGGCAAGGCCATCAAGGCCCATTTGTTCACCCCGGTGGTGGTCGCCAGCACCTTCATCATCGGTGGTTTCATCATCATTTGGGCTGAACGTCGGCAAGAGAAAAACCCGGCTGTGGCGCGTATTCAGGATGTGGATGACATGACTGCACTGGACGCGCTTAAAGTCGGCCTGGTGCAGTGTTTCGCCATGATTCCAGGCACCAGTCGCAGTGGCGCCACCATCATTGGTGGCATGTTGTTGGGCCTGTCGCGCAAGGCAGCCACCGACTTTTCGTTTTACCTGGCCATACCAACCCTGATTGGCGCGGGCGCGTACAGCTTGTATAAAGAGCGCGCCCTGTTGTCCATGGCAGATATGCCGATGTTTGGTGTCGGTCTGATCGTGTCGTTTCTAAGTGCCTGGCTGTGTATTCGCTGGCTGCTGCGGTACATCGCCAGCCACAGCTTTGTCGGTTTTGCTTATTACCGTATTGTGTTTGGCTTCCTGGTGCTGGCCACCGCCTGGACAGGCACGGTGACCTGGGCGGCTTGAGATCATGGTGGATACCCCGATTGTGACCATGGACCAGCTTCAGGTGGGCTTGTACGTCTACCTGGATCTGAAGTGGTTTGACCACCCATTTCCATTCAGTCATTTCAAAATCAAATCCGAGGATCAGATCACGACCATCCGGGGCTTGGGTTTGAAATCTGTGCGCTTCAACCCCCACCTGAGCGATGCCAATGTGCACTTGTCAGGGGTGCCAGCGGCGCAGGCGTTGGCCGAACCGGCGCCAGCCAATCCGGTGCCGGTGGTGACAGAACCTTCACCTGAAATGCAAGCCAAGCGTGCCATGATGGCGCAGATGCAATTGCGCCGGGACACGGCCGCTCGCATTGAAAAGGCCTTTGTCACCACCGCCAACACGATTCGTGACATCGAGAAAAATCTTTACAGTCATCCGACCGAAACCTTGGGGCAGGCGTCGCAACTGGTGAAACAGATTGCAGACTCGATCCTGACGTCACCTGAGCTGGCGATTCAGGTCATGGGTGACAAGCTGGGCGGCGAAGAGCTTTATTTTCATTCGCTCAATGTCACCATGCTGGCCATGATGATGGCGCGTGATCTGAAATTGCCCGTCGAAGTGGTAGGCCCGCTGGGTGTGGGTGCACTGTTGCACGACATCGGCCGCAAGGAAGTGCCCGACAAGATTTTGTTAAAGACCGAACCCTTGACCACGGCTGAGCGCAGCTTTTTTGAACTGCATCCGAGTTACGGTGTGGAAATAGCCAAACGCATGCACCTGGCGCCGGCGGCCCTGGCCATCATCGGTGAGCACCATGAGCTGTTTGATGGCACGGGTTACCCCGCAAAACTCAAGGGGACTGCCATCAGCCTGTTGGCGCGCATTGTGGTGGTGGCCAACCACTACGATGAGCTGTGCAACCCCAAGCTGCTGACCGATGCGCTGACGCCGCACGAGGCTTTGTCCATGATGTTTGCCAAATTGCGTGCCAAGTTTGATCCCAACATTTTGGGCGCGTTCATTCGGTGCCTGGGCGTTTACCCGCCTGGCACCATAGTGCAACTGTCCAATGGTTTCATTGGTATGGTGTCCACCGTCAATACCGCTCGCCCCATGAAGCCGATTGTGGTGGTGTATGACGCGGAAGTTCCGCCCGACGAGGCCATCATTCTGGACATGGACACGCAGGCTGACCTGAATATCGGCAAGGCCATTCGTCCCAGCCAATTGCCGCGTGAGGTCTACAACTACCTCAGTCCACGCAAACGGGTCAGTTATTACTTTGACGGCACCGCCGCGCGGCCCAAGACGGGTAAACCATGACTGATCTGGCGCGCCTGATGTTGGACCACAGCCCGGACATGATGCTGCTGGTGGACCCGGTGAGTCTGCACATTCTGTTGGCCAACACACCCGTTACCGCGGTGTTGGGGTACTCAGCAGAGCAGCTATCGGGCATGTCGATTACCGACATTGAAAGTGCACTGCAGGATGTGTTTTATTGGGAAGAAGTGAAGTCCGGTCAGTTTCCCGAAGTGAGCAATCAGGAGAGCGAATACCGCCGCGAAGATGGTGAGCTGGTGACGGTCAACAAATCCATACAGCGCATTGACAAGGGGGATCAGCCGCTGTTGCTGGTGATTGCCACCCAAACACAAACCGTGCAGCAGGTTCAGGATGCCCTGGCCCAAACGCTGTCACAACTGCGCGCCACGCTGGAGTCCACCGGCAACGGCATTTTGGTGTTGGACTGGCAGGGCAAGATCAACGGGATGAATCGGCAATTCAGCAGCCTGTGGGGCTTGCCTGATGCCCTGCTGCAAGCGCAGGACGACGCGCGTGTGGTGGAGTTCATTGCTATGTCGGTGTTGGAGCCCGAGCTGCTGCGTGCCCGACTGCAAACCATCATTGACCACACCGAGACCAGCGACACGGTGCATCACACCGATGGCCGCATTTTTGAATTGGGCTCGCGCCCCCAGTATTTGGGCGAGCAGATCATCGGGCGGGTGTTCAGTGTGCAGGACATCACCCAGCGCACGCTGGACGCGCAGGCTTTGCTGGAGTCACGCAACCGGCTCGAAGAGCGTGTGCTGGCCAGGACCGCCGATTTGCACAGCGTGAACGAGACGCTGCAGCAAGAGAAGGAACGCCTGGCTGTTTTGGTCAAAGAGCTGGAGGCTGCGCAAAGCCAGTTGCTGCAGTCCGAGCGCATGGCGTCCATAGGCCAATTGGCCGCGGGAGTCGCCCACGAAATCAACAACCCGGTGGGCTTTGTTAACTCCAATTTAGGATCCTTGCAGTCTTACGTGTCCAACCTGTTGCGCTTGCTGTCGGCGTTTGAGAAATTTGAAGGCACTTTGCCTGAGGAAGCTGCCCAACAGATTCGGCTGGTCAAAAAAGACATTGATTTTGAGTTCATGTGTGACGACATACGGGCTTTGCTGACCGAGTCCCTTGACGGGCTCAAGCGGGTGACCCGCATCGTGCAAGACCTCAAAGATTTTTCGCATGTCGACGAGTCAGA
>JAIFMR010000181.1 GCA_020048255.1 Rhodoferax sp.
GACCTGAACCCGAATGCAAGTGGCAAAGAAATGGTGGAAAAAATTCAGTCACTGGCCGACAGCGGCGACAAGGACCTGCAGTACACCTACAGCCAGTTGCTTCTCAATGGCTACTGCGTGCCGAAGGATATTTGTGCCGCACGGCGGTATCTGGAGAAATCACGTGGCGGCTCCAACAACTGGGAACAAATTTACCCAAAATCGCCGTGGCCCAAGGACATAGACTCCCTGTGCAATTGATGATGGCGGGCGGCATGGGGGTCTTTTGCCCCATTCAAGTACAAAGGAATTTAGGTACAAGAAGATTTGGAAGCGGCATACTCTGCCATCCCCAATTCAATTTCAACCAAGATGGCCATGAACCTGCTGCGCCGCCGCTTCAACACCCGTTTGCCTGCTCTGGGCGCCTTGCTATTGGGCGCGAGCCACGGTGGGCTATGGGCACAACCCAGCCCCGCGGCCATGGAAGCTGCAGCGCCTGCCATGCCCGCATTGGGCTCGGTCGTCAAACTGCCCAAGGTCAATCTGTTTGACGGTACGGTGTTTGACCCGGACCAGGCTGCTGGCCACATCACCGTGGTGTATTGGTGGGCGAGCACCTGTCCATTTTGTGCCCTGCAAAGCCCTGAAATGCAAAAGTTTTGGACGCAGCACAAGGGCAAAGGGTTGCAGTTCCTGGCGCTGTCAGTGGACCGACGGCCCGAACTCGCGACGGCTTATTTGCAAAAAAAGGGTTACACCTTTCCGACGGGTTGGGTCAATGCCGAAGTCCATCAAACACTACCCAAGCCACGTGGACTGCCCGTGACGCTGGTTCTGGGTCGCGATGGCAAAGTCTTGCAAGCAGAGCGCGGCCAAATGTTCCCGGAAGATGTGGCGCAGTTAACCAGCTGGCTATAAGGCATTCAACCTTTGGCGAGTGCGGGTCGGCGCAGCACCAAAATGGGCCGGGGCGTGGGCAACGGTCCAGGTGGTGGCGCTGGACGGGGCACCTGTGATGGCAAGGGCCCAGGCGATGGCGGGATGGGCATGGGCGGCATCGGTTCCGGCGATGGCGACGGCATATCGATATTCATGTGGGTTTGGTTCATGTGCCCATTTTTTATGTGGCCAGACAAACCGTCTGTGCTTTGGCGCACATGAATCGCGTGACCTGCCCTTCCTGCTTTTCGTTTCAGGCCGGGAAGTAGGGCAGAAAGAGTCTGCGCAATTCTTTGACCACATCCAGCTCCGTGGGGCTGAGCTGGGTACCGGTGTCCCAATCGCAATAAAACAGACCAGAAACGCCGCTGTTGGCGATCGGCAGAATGACAAACTTGTTGACGTTCGGCAGCAGCATCGTGAAACCATCGGGGAGTGCAGTGGGTTTCAAGCGTGACACGTCGGCAATTGACACATCCACATTGTTCTTGATGGCGGCGTGAAAGGCGGTGGGCTGGTAGTCCTTGCTGATGCGCAGCTTGCTGCGCAGTTCGTCGATGCCCTTGCCATAGCCATAACGCACGGCAAAGTCGCCTGACTTGGTCAGCATGAACAACAGGCAATGCGCCGTCTTGAGCACTTGGGCAAGCGTCGGAAACATGGCTGTGGCAAGCGCCTCGACCGACGGGTGCCTGTCCTCGGACAAGGCGGCCAGCAAGTCTTTGAGCAGTTCCTCATGACTGACTTGCCGCGTTGGCCGAGGTCTGGCACTCAGACGCACTGAATGATGCTGTACCAGGGCAGCGATTCCGGTCTTTTGGCTGTCCGGCACGTCCAGGTCGGCCAGCAGTTGCGCCACTTCTTCGGACTGGCCAGCAAAGAGGAGGGAAGCAGCAGAACGCGAAAACTTCGCAATCGACACCAGACTGGGGTCGCCCGTGCCCGCAATGATCGAAATGATGGAGGACGGGAATTTCCATTGCTGCGCGACCTCTGCGCCCAACTGTTGCAGCGTCATGCCGAGCACGCGGGTCGCCGCGGCGTCCTCGCCCAAGCCCAAAGCCAGCTGGCGCTCGAATGCGGCAGCTTCGTCAGGCAGGTACTTGGCGAGCATCATTTGGCCCAAGTTGTAAAGAAGTGCGGCAACGGACACGTCCTCGGTACGGTCCCCACCCACATTGCGCGCCAGTTCCGACGCCAGCAGTGTCTGCGACAGGGTGGCATCCTCGTCCAGCTCTGCGTCCGACACCATCACCGTGCTGAGCACGATATGCATCAAGGCGTTGGCACCCAAAATGTCCAGCGCCGATGAAATACTGGCCGCACCCTGACTGAAGGGTGCATACATGGCCGAGTTGGCGAGTTTGAGGACCTTTTGGGTCAGCGCAAAGTCTTCGACGATGTGCGCCACCAGGTCGCGCTTGCCCTGTTTCTCGTCACCCAGCGAGGCAATGATGCTGGTAACGGTTTTCTCTGCCGCAGAAAACCCCTTGGCTGAGCGCATCGCGGCAAAGAGACGTTCGATGATCGGCGCGCTCATGCACTCACCTTCGTTTGTTGTTCAAGCAGGTGTGTCAATGCGGCTGCCGATAGGGGTCGGCTCAGCAAATAACCCTGAAACATGTTGCAGCCGGACTGCTTCAGAAATGCAAATTGGGATTCGTTTTCGACGCCCTCAGCGACCACCTCCAAATCAATGCTGTGGGCCAAATTGATCATGGCCGTCACCAGCTTTTTCTCGGTCGGCGACGCCTTGTGCTCGTCCTCAATGGCGCGAACAAAAGCCTTGTCAATCTTGATACTGGAGACCGGTAGCCGGGTCAGATACGCCAGGCTTGAAAAGCCAGTACCAAAATCATCAATGGAGAAATGGATTCCGTGCTTACACAGCGTGGCCAATGCACGCTCCGTGCGTTCTTGGCTGTGCATCAACGTGGATTCGGTGATTTCCAAGACCACGCTCGCGGGGCTGACACCACATTCCGCAATGGCTTGAAGTACCTGCTGGTCAAAGTCCTCCGCGCCAAACTGAACGGGCGACACATTGACTGACATGATGAAGTTCGGCATCAAGGTTTGAATCTGGCGCAACTGGTGGCAGGCAAACCGCAGGGCCCAGGTGCCCAGAAAAGGCATCAACCCGGACTCTTCCACGATAGGGATGAACTTGTCAGGCGGTACCTGCCCGAAATCCTGGCCTTTCCAGCGCATCAGGGCCTCGGCACCGATCAGTCGCCTGTTTAAATCGTACTGGGGCTGGAAATCCAGGTAGAACTCGCCTTCCTGAATACCATTGTGGATGGCGGTCTGAATGGAGAAGTCAACCGCTGATTCTTTGGGCACAAAAACACTCACGCGGTTCTTACCCGCATTTTTGGAGTGGTACATGGCGTTGTCGGCGTTGTTCAGCAGAACACTGCAATCTCTTCCATGCTCCGGAAACTGCGCCAGGCCAATGCTCACACCGAGGTAGGCGTTGTGGGGCGCGGTCTCAAAGGGTCTGGCCATGGCGAGCAACATGCCGCGTGCCCTCGCTTGTGCTGCGGCGAGATCGGCGTCCGCCATGAGCAGGACAAACTCGTCACCTCCCAGTCGCGCAAAAACGTCTTGTGGACCCACAATTTTGGTCAGACGCTTGGCGGTTTCAATCAGCACGGCGTCGCCCATCGCATGCCCAAACGTGTCATTGACCTTCTTGAAGCCGTCCAGATCCAGCATGGCAATCGTGAACCGACCCGTGCCCGACAGCAACTGATGTTCCACAGCTCTTTTAAAGAAGACACGATTGGGAAGGCCCGTGAGAGCGTCATGCTCGGCAGCGTGGCGGCCCGCCAACTCATCTCTCTTCCAGTTGGAGATATCTATCAGGCACAACACAAACTGCCCCGCTGCCGCCAGCCGATACCCGCGCACATGGACCCAGCATAGTTCATCGTTGCGCAGGATACGGATATCGCAGGAGAAGCCGTCAGGTGTGGCATCACAAACTTGGCAGAAGCGGTCGACATCGTCAGCACACACCAGCTGAAGAAAGCTGGTGGGCAGCGTGACTGATGCCGTAGCAGCCAGCCACTGTTGCCCCTTTTCAGACACAAATTTGATGTCAAAACGGCCGTCAACCCGAAAGACGGCGTCCAACACCCGGTCAAGTGTGGGAGTACTCATGCAACAGCGCCAATGCTGGCCGGGTAGGACGATGCACGGTAGCAATTCATCGGAAATCTTTCTGCGGCCTTCAATTCGGCAGCCCATTTTGCCGCAACTTTTCATCCAACCCGCAAATCTGAGCTGCTTCGGTGGAAAAGCCAGTTGGCCGCATATCCAATGACGAGACATAGCTGCATGATTCCTAGCGTAAGCGGCTTACCTGTGTGCATGAGTTACCATGCTTCAAGTGGTTTTGCCGAGCTCCCCACCTGTCAACATCCCCAGCCTTCGCTGTCACTCCCCCGCCCCCGCTTGCTGTTGAACCCAACAGCGGCAACTTTTGGTGTCCGTTTTATGCTTCAACTCTCCTCCGCAGGCCAACAGGCCATCAACGACGTTGCCCAGCGCCACGGCTTCAGCTTTGATGCAGTGATGTCCATGCTGGGATCCGTCATCAACGGCAATGGCAGCATGGCCCAATTCAGCCACCCCGAGTTCGGTGGCTCCGGCCAGTGGATGCAAGGCGGCATGACCATGATTGGGGACATGTTCAACAACTACCTCAAAGGCCGGGTTGACAACCTGTGTGCCGAACTGGCGCGTCTCATCAGCAACCAGCCGGGCTTGGTACGCACCGGCAGCTTTCAGAGCCAAAGCCAGAATGGCAGCACCCAGGTCAATGCCTGGGGCGGTGGCGAGCCATCAGGCAACCAGAACAACCCCAACAACCTGTTTGTGCCGGCACCGGTGCTGCCCGACTGGTGGGGCCCAGATTTGCGCTGGCCCAACAGCTCGGGTGGGCAAAACGGCATGCGCTACGCCTGGTTTGCCCAGGCGCGCCGCCTGGCCATTGAGTCCAACGGACAAGTCATCATTTACGACACCCTGGATCACCAGATTGGCGGCGTGTCCCAACAACAAAGCGGTGGCTACTCAGTTACTTTTTCCAGCCAGTATGGCTATGTGGATCTGAGCCGGCTGCCCGTGGTGAGCATCAACGGTGTGGCACCCATGGCACCTGCGCCGGCACCGGCCCCGCAAAACTTCAACAGCAACAACGCGTACAACCCGGCGCCCAGCAACAGCGCGTTGGATGGTGGGCAGGGCGACATTTTTACCAGCATCGAGAAATTGGCAACCCTGCAATCACGCGGCATCCTGAGCGAGCAAGAGTTCCTCACGAAAAAAGCCGAACTGCTGAGCCGCCTGTAAACCAGGTTGCAACTGACGCACACGCGTCAGTGCATCTGTCGTTTTTTCATCGGGTCAAAGCCGTAGCGCAGGGCCACCTCGGCATGGCTGCCGCCTGAACGGGTTGAATACACACGTATGAAAAAGACGTGGTCCTCGGCCTGAACCAAAAAACTGCCGGTGCGATCCTGGCCAAGAAAATACTGAAACTCACCGCTGGCAAGCACAGCGCAGTTTTGTGGAATGGCGTTCTCAGGAATTCCGTGTACCTCAAAAAAGCTGCTGTCCTCAGGCAGACTTTGTGTCACCACGCCACG
>JAIFMR010000204.1 GCA_020048255.1 Rhodoferax sp.
ACACCAGGTTGACCGAAATACCGTGTGCATCCAGGTGGCTGTAGACCGAGGCCGCTGCAAAGTGGCAGGCATCCAGCTGGGCCAGGTAATGCTGCAGTGCCACTTGGCGCTCTTTGGTGTGCTCGGCCGGGCTGATTCGCCACGCCTCGTGCAGGGTCTCCAGGTTGGCAGCCAGCGCATGAAACGGGCCCGCCTCACGGGCTGTGGCACTCATGCGCAGCCGCAATTCGGGGGAAAAACCGGTCGCACGAATCTGGCTGGTGCAAAAGGTGATGGCTTCCATGAGGGTCGACTGCCACGGCGACATGCGGTCAGTAGGCAGCGCGGGTTCGATGGTGCCGAGGAGGGTGCCTTGGAGCAAGTCGGCCAGACGCGCCAGCATGACATCGTCAAGTGCAGCGATCCACTGGGCATCAAACTCGTCATGCAGCACCAGACCAAAAAGCGTCGACGCGTCGCTGGTCTCGGGCGTACCGGGCAGGACTTTGAGACGAACACGTTCGCCCAATTCGTGGCGTCCACGGTGTCAAGCAGTGACTGCCACCAGCGCTGCCATTGGGCGCGTGTCTGGGGCCGTTGTTGCAAGGCGTCCAGCATCAAGGCCAGGCGGGCGTGGGTGGCCGCAACCGAGTCGCTTTTGCCGCGCAACCAATTTAGCAGGTGAATCAACCAAAGGTGACGCTGCACCAGGCTGGCGTCGGGGTTGATGGCTTCGAGCAACTCAGGCAAATCGGTCGCAGGCAGCACCCACCCGCTCTGCGTTTGCACTTGCACTTGGTTGGTGGGGGTATTCAAACGGGGCAGGAGCTAGTGCAATGTGCGGGCGCCGCCGCTGGCACTCAGGGCGTCGAGCACAAACATCGGGACATCCACTTCAAACTTCTCGCCGTCTTCTGCCACACAAAAAAAGCTCCCGTGCATGGTGCCGGTGGGGGTGCGCAGACGTGTGCCGCTGGTGTATTCAAACGACTCACCGGGTTGCAGCAGCGGTTGGTGACCCACCACGCCCAGGCCTTTGACCTTTTCGTGGTGGCCGTTGGCGTCGTTGACGTTCCAGGTGCGCGAAATCAGCTGCGCTGCGACCTTGCCCGTGTTGCGGATGCTGATGGTGTAGGCAAAGAAGTACAAATCTTGAGCCGGAACCGACTGCTCGGCCAGGTAGCGAGGTTGTACCTGGACTTGAAACTGGTAGTTGTTTTTGGATGGCATGGTGAACTAAGGCGTTGAAGACAGGCCCGGCAACAGCGGCAATTCCAGCGTGACGGCAGACTGGGTTTGCCCGGCTTGACCCAGCGAAACGCTGCGGGCCTTGACCGCTTGCAGCACCAGCCCATCAGCCACCTCGTCACCCACCCGGTAAGGTTTGGCGGGTGCGCCTTCAGTGGCAATCAGAGCACTGCCACGGCTTGCCTGGCTGCGGGCGTCACCTTGGGCAATGACGCCCAAGAGCTTGTACTGGGTGGAGACAGGTGCTGCCGGGGAATCGCCGGCGGCGGGGTTGGCGCTGGCTCCCAGCAACAGCGCGATCTTGTCACTGTCAATGCGTACATCGGGTGCTGCGGCCATCGGCCGCACAGGGGCGCCCGGGATGGCCGGCCAGTGCAGCACCCAAAACAAGCCGCTGCCAGCCGCGAGTGCGGCCAACAAAAATGTAAGCAGGCGTATCAACCAGATGTTTGGGCCAGATGAAGGGTGTAAGGGCGACATGGGCGCGATTATCATCGCAACACTTCCAAGACTTCACTGACGTTCAGGCTAAAACCATGCGATCGACATCCCGTGCTTTCCCCCGTGCTTTGCACTACCGCCTGCAGCGCGGCTTCACCCTGATCGAGCTGATGGTGGTGCTGCTGATCATCGGTGTGCTGGCGGCCCTGATTGTTCCCAATGTGCTGGACCGGGCTGATGACGCCCGTGTGACGGCGGCCAAGACTGATGTGACCAACCTGATGCAAGCTCTGAAGCTTTACCGGCTGGACAACCAACGTTACCCCACCGCTGAGCAAGGTCTGCAAGCCTTGCTGACCAAACCCACGACGTCTCCGGTGCCCAGCAACTGGAAAACCTACCTCGATCAGTTGCCCAAAGACCCCTGGGGTCAGGCCTATGTTTACCTCAACCCCGGCATCAAGGGCGAGGTCGATGTGATGTCGTATGGCGCGGACGGCCAGTCGGGTGGCGAAGGCAAGAACGCCGACGTTGGCAGCTGGCAGCCCTGATGCCGTGTCCGCAACGGGTGTGATGCACCTTCATTCCCATCGGCTTGCCGCTGGGCGCCGGTCGGTCGGTTTCACCTTGCTGGAGCTGTTGGTGGTGCTGGCCATTGTGGCCTTTGCGTCAGCAGGTGTGGGTTTTGCGCTGCGTGACGACACCTCCACGCGGCTGGAGCGCGAAGCATTGCGCCTGGGCGCACTGCTGGAAGCGGCACGTGCCCAGGCCCAAGTCAGCGGCGTGCCGGTGCACTGGCGCATCACGGCGCAAGGTTTTCGTTTTGAGCCGGACCTGGCAAGCACAGCGCAAGAACCACCGCGCCAGTGGCTGGATCCGGACACCCGGGCCCAAATCACGCAGGGCGCCAACGGGGTGCTGTTGTTGGGCCCTGACGCCATCATTGAACCCCAGGCGGTGACACTGTATGCGCTCAGCGAATCGCAGCAACGTTTGTTGTTGGCCACCGACGGGGTTCGACCCTTTGCTGTTCAGGCGGTAGCCCCTTGATGCGGGTCACCTGTCTGTCCTTTAGGCGAGGTGCGCAGCGGTCGCGCGGCTTCACGCTGGTGGAGGTGCTGGTGGCGCTGGCGATTGTGGCGATTGCGCTGATGGCGGGTGTGCAAGCCACGGCGTCGTTGACGCGTTATGCCCAGCGCCAATCTGACATGGTGTTGGCCCAGTTATGTGCCGAAAATGCCTTGGTCACAGTGCGTCTGGCCCGCCAAATGCCAGGTGTGGGCGACAGCACCGCGGCCTGTGAGCAGGCCGGGCGCAACCTGAGTGTGTCGCTGGTGGTGCGGCCCACGCCCAACCCCAACTTCAGGCGTGTCGATGCCAAAGTGTTGGATGGTGACGTGCCGATCTGGCGGCTCACCACCGTGGTGGGGCGTTACTGATGCGAATCCACCCGGCCAAGGGCTTCACCCTGATTGAACTGCTGGTGGCCATCAGCCTGATGGCCTTGATGGCGGTCTTGAGTTGGCGCGGTTTGGACGGCATCAGCCGCTCGCAACAAAGTCTGCAGCAGCGCTCCGATGAGCTCTTGACCCTGCAAGCCACGCTGACGCAATGGGGTGCCGATTTGGACGCCATGACCAACCAGCCTGACCTGCCCGGGTTGGACTGGGATGGCCGCACCCTGCGCATCCTGCGGCGCAGCGCAGCAGCACCGGACGAGGGGCTGCGCGTGGTGGCCTGGGCGCGGCGCAGCACCGGCAGCGGCCAGGGACAATGGTTGCGTTGGCAGTCGCCCGCCTTGATGGACCGGGCAGCGCTGGACCTGGCCTGGCAAAAAGCCGCCTTGTGGGCGCAAACCCCCAGCGACGAAGACCGCTTGCGCGAGGTGCGTACCGTGGCCATTGACCAGTGGCAAATTTTTTACTTTCGGGCCAATGCCTGGACCAACCCCCTGAGCAGTGCTGATGCGGCTGCGCCTGCGGCCAATCCGCCCGGTATCGCAGGTATTACCGGTGCACCTTTGTCGGTGGGGACGCCAGATGGGGTGCGGCTGGTGCTGACGCTGGCCGCGGGTCAGGCCATCAGCGGTGTCCTGACCCGCGACTGGGTGCGCCCGGTGCTGGGGGGGGGCAAGTGATCAGGGCTGTGCACTGTTACTCCCACCGGTGGCATGGGGGTCAGCGCGGCGCTGCCATTTTGACGGCCATGCTGACGGTGGTGCTGGTGGCCACACTGGCTTCAGCCATGCTGTGGCAGCAATGGCGCGGCGTCGAGGTGGAAACCGCCCAACGCACCCGGGTGCAGTCGGTCTGGGTGCTGACCGGTGCGCTGGACTGGGCGCGATTGATTTTGCGCGAAGATGCCCGCAATGGCGGTGCCGATCACTTGGCCGAGCCCTGGGCTGTGCCGCTGGCGCCTGCGCGTCTGTCGACCTTTTTGGCCGCGGAGCGGGGCCAGGCGCTGGTGGCAGACGAGACCGATGCTGACCAGGAAGCCTTTTTGTCGGGCCATATCCAGGACCTGCAAGCCCGCCTGAACCTGAACAATCTACTGGAAAACAACCAAATTCATGAGCCCACTTTGGCAATTTGGGCGCGGCTGTTCAAGCACCTGAATCTGCCCGAGTCGGAGTTGCAAACCCTGACCCAAGCGCTGCTGCGGGCCTACCCCGTCGGGGACAAGGACAAGCCCGCCAACCCGAGCACGGCCGGTCGGCCGCTGCAGCCCGAGTCGGTGGCTGATTTGCCGTGGCTGGGGCTGTCACCGGCCACCCTGCACGCACTGGCGCCCTTTGTGGCCGTGTTGCCCGTGCGCACCCCGGTGAACCTCAATACCGCCGAACCCGAGGTGCTGCTGGCCAGTGTCACCGGGCTGGACATGGCACAGGCGCAGGCCTTGGTGCAAGCCCGCGACAAACGCCACATGGAGACGCTGATGGACGCCGAACAACTCGTCGACAACCCCAAGGTGCGCTTTGATGGCAACCTGCACAGCGTGGCCTCGCGTTTTTTCAGCGTCACGGGTCAACTGCGGCTGGGGGCCAATACCGTGCAGGAGGTGTCGGTGCTGCAGCGCGAGGGGCTGGATGTGAAAACCCTGAGCCGCCAGCGCGAGGTGCTGGACACCGCGATGCCAACCCTACAATGATCTAGAAATTTTTATGCCCTTGCTGATCATTACCCTGCCCCAACATGTCGCCGACAAGGCGGCCATGCTGGATGCCGTGTTGAGCCCGGACGGCAGCACGGTGGCTAGCCATGCGTGTGTGCCGCTGGCCCTGTTGCCCGACCCGGATCGCCAGACCGAGGTGGTGGCCGTGGTGCCCGTGCAGGCACTGTCCTGGCACCGGGTGACCTTGCCGCAAGGCAGTTTGCCCCGGACGTTGATGGGCGAGCGCTCCAAGCGCCTGCGAGCTATTTTGGACGGCATTCTGGAAGACCAGTTGCTGGATGACCCGGCGCAAGTGCACCTGGCGCTGCAACCGCAAACTCAGGTGGGTGCGCCGGCTTGGGTGGCGGCCTGTGACCGGGTCTGGCTGCAATCGGCCCTGGATGTATTGAGCCAAGCCGGCTACCACGTCAGCCGCATCGTGCCCGAGAGTTCACCGCAAGCGCTGGCGCAAACCATCGAGGTGAGTGGGGATGCCGATCGGGCGCATGTGCTGGGTCTGGTCGGTGCTGTCGGTGGCAGCCCGTCTGTGGCTGCCGATGAGGCGCGCGCCGGTGTACTGGCTTGCGCCTTGTCAGCCGCCTCAGTGGGGCTTTTTCCTGCCGAGTCCTCCATCGTGGCGGAGCCCGCCGTGGCAGCGCTGGCCGAACAACTGTTTGGGCGCCCGGTGATTCTGGAGCAACGTGGCCAGCGCTTGTTGCGCGCCGCCAACGCGCCGTGGGATTTGGCGCAGTTTGAATTCACGCAGTTGCAGCGTGACCCGCGCTGGACCCGCCTGGCCCAGGCTTGGCAGAGTTTTGCCCGGGCGCCATCGTGGCGGCCGGCTCGCTGGGCGCTGGTGTTGCTGCTCATGGGTCAGGTGGTGGGGCTCAACGCCTGGGCCTTGCGAGAGCAAAGCCTGCTCAAGACACAGCGCCAAGCCGTGGCCGCGGTGCTGACAGACACCTTTCCCAAGGTGCCGGTGGTGGTGGACGCGCCTTTGCAAATGGCCCGTGAGGTGGCTGCCTTGCAGCGCGCCAGTGGCAGCGCTGCGGGAACGGATCTGGAGAGTATCTTGGCATCTTTTTCGGCTCTAGGTCTTGCCCGCTGCACAACAAGCACAACTGGTGGCTGGTTTGAAGGCACTGGGTTTGTCGGCCAGTGTGCAGGGCGATGTGTGGCTGATTCGCCCAGGAGTGGCACCATGAACGCGCCCCACTGGTTGCAAACCCGTTGGCAAGCCGCCACATTGCGCGAGCGGCGCAGCCTGACGCTGGCCGCGCTGGTGGTCGGGGTGGCCCTGTTATGGTGGCTGGGTCTGGCACCGGCTTGGGCGGTGTGGCGCTCGGCACCGGCGCAGCGCGCTGCACTGGACACGCAGATGCAACACATGCTGGGTTTGCAGGCGCGCGCCAAGGTGCTACAGGCGTTGCCGACCTTGAATGCCACGGAAGCGCAACGGATGATCGAGGATTCGCTTAAGCCATTGGGCTCTGCGGCAACGCTGACGACCCAAATGGACCGCCTGACGGTCACTTTTCAAGGGGTGTCGGCCCAGGCCTTGGCGCAGTGGCTGTCAGCCAGCCGGCAAAACGCCCATCTGGTCCCGACCGAAGCGCACCTGAAACGCACCAAGACCGGTGACGGTGCTTGGGATGGCACCGTGGTGCTGACCTTGCCGGCGCAATAGACCGCTGAATTTGCCATGGCACAGCTGTTTCCCATCCGTTTGCCCTTGTCCCGTCGTCAGCCCATGGCGGCTGGTGCGGCGCGTGCGCCCTACCGCGGCCCGGCACACATGCCAAGCCAGGCCCCGTGGGCCTGGGCGGTGTTGGGAGCGGTGCTCGGCGCCTTGGTTTGTGGCTTGTTGTTTGCCCCAGCGCGTTGGCTGGCGGCTTGGTTGCAGCAGGCCAGCAGCGGCCAGTTGGTGCTGCAAGAAGCCCGCGGCACCCTGTGGTCAGGCTCGGCCCGTGTGACGCTCACCGGAGGCGCCGCCAGTCAGGACTCAGCCACCTTGCCGGGGCGACTGCAATGGCAAGTGCGCCCGGTATTCAGTGGCGGGCCGGCGGGCCTGGCGCTACAGCTCAGCGCCGATTGTTGTGTGAACCCGGCCTGGACCTGGCGGGTATCGCCGCAGTGGGGTGGGGCGCGCGTGGCGGTGTCGGACAGCAACTCGCAGTGGCCAGCCCAGCTGCTCACGGGCTTGGGCACGCCCTGGAACACCATCGCGGCGCAGGGGCAATTGGCTATCAGTACGCAATCGCTGGTGCTGAGTTGGACCGGCGGCCGCCTGCAAGTGGCAGGTTCGGCTCAGCTCGATGCGATAAACCTGTCGTCACGCCTGTCCACCTTGCGTCCCATGGGCAGTTATCGTTTCACGCTCAGTGGCGGTGCCGCGCCGATGCTGCAGTTGTCCACGCTGGGCGGTGCCTTGCAGCTCTCGGGGCAAGGTCAGTGGGTGGGCAACAAGCTGCGTTTTGTCGGCGAGGCCAGCAGCGCCCCTGAATCATTGGCAGCGCTGTCGAATTTATTGAACATCATCGGGCGGCGCGATGGCGCCAGGTCCCTCATCAAAGTAGGTTGAACGCTCATGACACTTCCGATCGGTTTTGTGCCCAAAAATGCTCTCTCTTCCATAGTGACTTGCGCTTTACTGACCTGGGCTACAGGTCTTTTTTCCGTAAATGCTCTGGCGCAGACAAATGCGGCGGTGAAAGCCGGAGACGCCGTGACGCTGAATTTTCAAGCGGCCGAGATTGACGCGGTGGCGCGGACCTTTGCCAGTATCACCGGGAGGAACGTGGTGGTGGACCCGCGCGTCAAGGGCACAGTGACCTTGGTGACCGACAAACCGGTGAGCCGTGCGGTGGCGATGGCCCAGTTTGTGGCGGCATTGCGCTTGCAGGGTTTCACACTGGTGGAGTCCGGTGGGCTGTACAAGGTGGTGCCCGAAGCCGAAGCCAAGTTGCAGACCAGTGCCGTGACGGTGGACGGCACTGACGGCCAGGGTGTGCCGGCCGGTAACCAGATTGCCACGCAAATCTTCAAGCTCAACCACGAGGTGGCCAACAACCTGGTGCCGGTGCTGCGCCCCTTGATCAGCCCCAACAACACCATCAACGCCAACCCGGGTAACAACTCGCTGGTGATCACCGACTACGCCGACAACTTGCGTCGCCTGGGGCGCATCATTGCCGCCATGGATGTGGCCAACGCCACAGACGTAGAGGTGATCTCGCTCAAACATGCCATTGCCGCAGACCTGGCGCCGCTGGTGTTGCGTTTGTTGGGCAGCGGTGCAACTGCCGCGCCGGCAGGTCAGGCGGACACCTCGTTCAAAACCACCTTGCTGGCCGAGCCCCGCTCCAATGCTCTGATCGTGCGTGCCGCCAATGCTGCCCAACTGGTGCTGGTGCGCTCGCTGATTGCCAAGTTGGACCAACCCGATGCCGCCACCAGCAATGGGGCCGGTGGCAACATTCATGTGGTGTACCTGAAAAATGCCGACGCCACCAAGCTGGCCAGCACCTTGCGCGCCGCACTCAGTGGCACGCCGGCAGTGGCAGCAGCACCTGCTGCGGGCACGCCCGCCGCCGGGCCGGCCACCACCACAGGTGGGCAGATCCAGGCCGATGCTGCCACCAACGCGCTCATCATCACCGCGCCCGAGCCGCAATTCAGACAGCTGCGGGCCGTCATTGACAAACTTGATGCGCGCCGCGCCCAGGTGTTTGTCGAAAGCCTGATTGCCGAGGTCAGCATGGACAAGGCGGCCGAGTTCGGCATTCAGTGGCAAGGCGCCTTGGGCAACGCCGGCGATGGCGTGATTGGCCTGTTGGGCAGCAACTTTGGCACCGGTGGCAAGAACATCATCAACCTGGCCACGGGTGCGGCGACCGGCGCGGCCACACCGGCGCGCGGGCTCAACATTGGCGCTGCGCAGCAAACCAACGGTGTGTATGTATTGGGCTTTCTGGCGCGTTTTCTGGAAGACTCCGGCTCGGGCAATGTGCTGTCCACACCCAACCTGCTGACGCTGGACAACGAGGAGGCCAAGATTGTCATTGGCCAGAACGTGCCCTTCGTCACCGGCCAGTTCACCAGCACCGGAAGCACGGCGGGCACGGTCAACCCGTTTCAGACCATTGAGCGCAAGGACGTGGGCCTGACCCTCAAGGTCAAGCCGCAAATCAGTGAAAACGGCACCGTCAAGCTGGCCATTTACCAGGAGGTGTCCAGCGTGCTGGCCTCCACGGTGAACGCGGCCAATGGCCCAACGACCAACAAACGCACGATCGAATCCAACGTGCTGGTGGATGACGGCAACATCGTGGTGCTGGGCGGCTTGCTGCAAGACGAGTACTCGGGCAATGCCGAGAAAGTGCCCGGCCTGGCCGATGTGCCGCTGTTTGGCAACCTCTTCAAAAGCGAGGCCCGGACCCGCAAGAAAACCAACCTGATGGTGTTCTTGCGGCCCGTGGTGGTGCGCGACGCCAAGGAGTCAGACCGCTTGTCGCTGGACCGGTACGACCTGATGCGCTCCGGCCTGCGCGACAACCAGCCGGTGCCCAGCAGCTTGGTGCCGATCAACGATTCGCCCCTGCTGCCTGCGCCGCCACCGGCCCAATCCGCGCCCGTGCCCTTGGTCAAGCCCTGATCCAGCCCAGATTTGCACCGCTCTAGCAAGACACCATGCGTTACCCCTTGCCTTACGCCTTTGCGCGCACCCACCAGCTGCTGCTGGAAGACGATGCCGGTCACTTGACCCTGTGTTTGCATCCGCAGTCTGCGCCGGCGGCCCTGAGCGAGGTGTTGCGCAAATACCCGGGTGCCCAACTGCAGACGCAGGCTGCCGGCGCGTAGTGAATGAAGTTGAGAGTGATGCTGACCTGAGCCGCATGATGCAAGATCTGCCGGCCATTGAAGACCTGCTGGAAACCGCGGACGACGCACCCATCATCCGTATGCTCAACGCGCTTTTGACGCAAGCTGCACGTGATGGCGCCAGTGACATTCATATCGAACCCTACGAGCGCCACAGCAGTGTGCGTTTTCGGGTCGATGGCACGCTGCGCGAGGTGGTGCAGCCCAACCGGGCGCTGCACGCCGCGCTGATCTCGCGCCTGAAAATCATGGCCGAGCTGGACATTGCCGAGCGCCGCTTGCCGCAAGACGGCCGCATTTCCCTGCGAATTGGTACCCGCGCGGTGGACGTGCGTGTCAGCACCCTGCCCAGCGCACATGGTGAACGCGCCGTGCTGCGCTTGCTGGACAAATCCGAAGGCCGCTTGAGCCTGGAGGCGCTGGGCATGCAGGGTGAGGTGCTGAGGCAGTTCGAGCAACTGGTGGCCCAGCCGCACGGCATTGTGCTGGTGACCGGCCCCACGGGTTCGGGCAAAACCACCACGTTGTACGCGGCCCTGAGCCGGCTCGATGCCACCCGCAACAACATCATGACGGTGGAAGATCCGATCGAATACGAGCTGGCGGGCGTGGGGCAAACCCAGGTCAACCCGAAGATCGAGCTTGACTTCGCCAAGGCTTTGCGCGCCATCTTGCGGCAGGACCCCGACATCATCATGATCGGTGAAATTCGCGATTTCGAGACAGCGCAGATTGCCATCCAGGCCTCTCTCACCGGCCACCTGGTGTTGGCCACCTTGCACACCAACGATGCGGCAAGCGCCGTGACGCGCCTGACCGACATGGGTGTGGAGCCGTTCTTGCTGAGTTCCAGTCTGCTGGGGGTTCTGGCCCAGCGTCTGGTGCGCAAGCTGTGTGTGCACTGCAAGCAAGAAACCCATCCGGTAGGTTGTGCGCAGTGCGGCCAAACTGGCTATAGCGGCCGAAGTGGTGTCTTTGAACTGCTGGTGACCAACGACGCGATTCGCGCGCAGATTCACAACCGTACTTCCGAGGCCGATATTCGCAGCGCAGCGCTGGCCAGTGGCATGGTGCTGATGCGCGAGGACGGCGAACGCCTGGTGCGCCTGGGGCTCACCTCACGCGAAGAGCTGCTGCGCGTCACGCGCGACTAGCCCATGCCGGTTTATTCCTTTGAAGCCCTCAGCGCCGCTGGCGACACCCGCAAGGGGGTGATCGACGCCGACTCTGCCAAAGCCGCACGCAGCCAGTTGCGCGCGCAGGCCCTGGTGCCGGTCAAGGTCGAGGCCGTCAGCGCACAGGCTTCAGCGGCACCGCGCTCTCCATCTGGACGCGTCAACTGGCGGGGCTGGTGTCATCGGGCCTGCCGCTGGAGCGCGCACTCACCAGCCTGTCCGATGAAGCCGAGAAAGCGCCTGAGCGTGAACTGGTGGCCACGCTGCGTGCCGAGGTCAACGGTGGAAGCTCTTTTGCCAAGGCCTTGTCACAGCAGCCGCGCGAGTTCTCCAGCATCTATGTGGCGGTGATTGGCGCTGGTGAACAAAGTGGCAATCTGGGCCTGGTGCTGGAGCGCCTGGCCGACGACCTGGAAGAACAGCAAGCCCTCAAGGCCAAGCTGATTGGTGCCGCGTTGTACCCCGCCATTGTGTCGCTGGTGGCGGTGGTCATCGTGTTGTTTTTGGTGACCTATGTGGTGCCGCAGGTGGCGCATGTGTTTGCTGGCAGCAAGCGCGCGCTGCCCTTGCTCACGGTCATCATGATTGGCATGAGCAGCTTTGTGCGCAGCTACGGCTGGCTGATGCTGGTTGCTATTGTTATCGGAGCTATAGGCGCAAGACTGGCCTTGGCCAATGCCGAATTTCATGAAAAGTTTGACGCGGCCTGGCTGAACCTGCCGATTTTGGGACGGCTGTCACGCAGCTACAACGCCGCACGTTTTGGCAGCACCCTGGCCATGCTGGCGGCAGCGGGCGTGCCTATTCTGAAAGCCCTGCAGGCCGCCGCCGAAACCCTGTCCAACCGGGCCATGCGCCGCGATGCCCAGGAAGCCCTGGTGCTGGTGCGTGAAGGCGCGCCACTGGCATCAGCGCTGGCGCAAAAAAAACGCTTTCCGCCCTTGCTGGCCATGTTTGCGCGCCTGGGGGAGCAGACCGGCCAGTTGCCAGTGATGTTGCAGCGCGCGGCCAAGCAGCTCAGCACCGAGGTCCAACGCCGCGCCATGCAACTCGCCACCCTGCTTGAGCCGCTGCTGATCGTGGCTATGGGGGTGGTGGTGATGCTGATTGTGCTGGCGGTGCTGATGCCGATCATCCAGTTGAATCAGTTGGTGAAATAACGGATCAACCCAGGCGGAAGACCGTTTTACCGCCAAACTTGGGGCTACAACATGCTGCTGCTCTTGGGTGTCCCGGCCTGGCAAAAGTTGGATGGTGCGAGCGTGCCGCTGCCAGCCAGCTTGCCGGTGTGTATGCTGATTTACCTTGCTTGCCAAGGGCGCTGGGTTGAGCGCGACGCGTTGGCGACTTTTTTCTGGCCAGATCGCGCACCC
>JAIFMR010000153.1 GCA_020048255.1 Rhodoferax sp.
AGGGCACTTGCTCGCTGCACTGCTCGGCCATCAGCCTGTCGCTCAACATGGACCGTGGCCCCAAGGCCATTTACGCTGGTGATGCCGGTGCTGCAGATGCCATCAAACCGCTGGTGCTGGTGGACAAACTGCACTATGTGGTGGACCCCAGCAAGCCTGGAACCATGACCAAGGTCAGCAACTCGGCCTACGCCAATCGCGCCTCTGCTGAAGCCGCCGCAGGTGCGGGGACCGCCGCACAAGCCGGTGCGAAGATTGTTGATTTCAATGCCGCCTTGACCAGCGCTTACTTGGTAATGGCCGAAGACACCGTCATGCTGCGCAAACGGCGCGCTGAAATGCGCAAGAAACTGGCCGCCGGGGCTTGATCGCCATGTGCCACACCTGCCTTGTCCCCGGTGCGGCACCGCCCTTGTCAAATCATGCAAGGGCGGTGCCATCGCACCACGTCAGCCGCCGTGTCGTATTGCAAACGCTGGTGATTGGGGCTTCGGCCCTCTGCATCGGCCAGGTGGCGCACGCCAAACCCGTCAAGCTGCCCGCACCCGGCCCGCGTGACGCCTGTCCGGTGTGCGGCATGTTTGTGGCCCCCTACCCGTACTGGGTGGCCACCGTGCTGTGGCGCGATGGCAAGGCGGTTCACTTTGACGGGGCCAAAGACTTTTTCAAGTACTTACAAGACCTGAAAAAGTATGAACCTGGCCGCGCCATGACCGAGATCCATGCCATGGGTGTCACCGACTACTACGCCACTGGGCGCATTGATGCGGCCGCCGCCTTCTACGTCATTGGCTCGGACGTACTGGGGCCCATGGGCCACGAACTGGTGCCGCACGACAGCGAAGCCGAGGCCAAAGAGTTCATGGTGGACCACAGTGGCAAGCGCGTTTTGCGCTTTCGCGAGGTGACCCAGGCGATGCTAATGGGCCTGGACGGCGGCAAATTCTGATGGCAACCCGCGCACCAACACCCGGCCGGCCCGCAGCGCAGAAAAGCCTGCCCCAGCGCGGCTCTAGCCTGGTGCTGGGTCTGTTGGGTGGGCTGACGCTGGCCAGTCTGGGGGTTTTGGCCCACAGCAGCTGGGCGCAACGCCAGGCCACCTTGCAACCCAATCCGACGGTGGCCATGGTGCAGGCGCTGCACCTGACCGACTTGGCCCTGTTCACCGAGGCACGCTACACCCGGCACCTGAGCCAAGCCGATGCCTTTTCAGCCTTTCAAGATGGCCCAACTGCTCTGGAGCATTTCCCGGCCGGCTCGCTGGTACTGCCCAGCCGCACTTTCCCGCCATCGGGCTTTGCCGATGCCACCCCCTTGCGCTAAGCCACCATGCAACTCTGGTTCAACCGTCAACGTTACCTGATCGACTACACCGTGGCGGCCATGGCGCGCCAACGCGGCAAAAACCTGGGGCTGTGGCTGATTTACACCACGCTGATCTTTGTGCTGGCCTCGGTGATCTTGCTCGGCAGCGCGCTGCGGCGCGAGGCGGTCCAGGTGTTTCAGGGCACGCCCGATGTGGTGGCCCAAGGCCTGCGCATGGGCCGTCACGACGTGAGCCACGCCGCCGACATCGAGAAACTACAGGCTTTGCGCGGTGCGCCCCGGGTCGAAGGGCGGCTGTGGGGCTATTTGTATGACACCTCGACTGCCGCCAACTACACGCTGCAAGTGCCCTCCAGCCACGAGCCGCAGTACGCGCTGCAAGACGGCGAAGCCATCATTGGCGAAGGCGTGGCGCGGCTACGCAAAGTGAGTGTGGGCCGACAGATTTACCTGGTGTCACCGGCCGGGCCGTTTTTGAACCTCAAGGTCAAAGCCATTCTGCCCGAGGCCACGGCACTGGTCAGCAGCGACCTGGTGCTGGTGTCGGATGCCGACTTTCGCCGCTTCTTTCAGCTCGGCGCTGACGAGTTCACCGACATCGCCGTGTTTGTGCGCAACCCCAAAGAAATCACCAAGGTGTCTGAAAAAGTCACCATTGCGCTGCGCCAGCACCGGGTGATTACCAAGGGTGATGTGCTGCGCACCTATGAAGCGGTGTTCAGCTGGCGCGAGGGGCTGCTGCTGGCGCTGTTGTCCGGCGCGGTGTTGGCCTTTGGCATTCTGGCATTTGACAAGGCCAGCGGTTTGTCGGCACAGGAAAAGCGCGACATCGGCATCCTCAAAGCCATCGGCTGGGACACCGGTGACCTTGTGCGCATGAAGCTGTGGGAGGCTGCGTTGGTTTCTTTAACCGCCTTTCTGACTGGTTTTGTGCTGGCCTATGTGCATGTGTTTGTCTTTTCTGCCCCGCTGATCGAGGCGGTGCTCAAAGGCTGGTCCACCTTGTACCCGCGTGTGCAGCTCACCCCCAGCATCGACGGCCTGCAAATCGCCACTTTAGGCATGTTGACCGTGCTGCCCTATCTGGCCGCCATCGTGGTGCCGGTGTGGCGTTCTGCCGCCGCCGACCCCGATGCGGTCATGCGCTAAAACGAAGCCTGCCATGCTCGAACTCACTCACGTCACCAAGCTCTTCCACGAAGGCCAACCCAACCAGGTGGCGGCCGTGTCTGAGGTGGACCTGTGCCTGCACATGGGCCAGGTCACCGTGCTCGAAGGCCCCAGTGGCTCGGGCAAAACCAGCCTGCTGACGCTGATCGGCTGCCTGGCGCGGCCAACATCCGGCCGTGTCGCCTTGCATGGCGAGCTGCTCTCGGGCCTGCCCGAGCAACACCTGGCGCAGGTGCGGCGGAAGATCTTCGGTTTTGCGTTCCAGCGCTTTAACCTGATTGCGGGCTTGAGCGTGCGCGACAACGTGATGCTGCCGGCCTACCCACTGGGCTTGCCATATGCCAAGCTGGTGGCACGCGCGCACGATGTCATGGCGCAACTGAACATTGGGCACCGCGCGGGGTTCAAGGTGGAGTTGCTCTCGGGCGGCGAAATGCAGCGCACCGCGATTGCCCGCGCGCTCATCAACAACCCGACCATCATGATTGCCGACGAGCCCACCGCCAACCTCGATGCCACGCTGGCGGCGCAGTTTCTGGACATCGTGGCGCAGCTGAAGGCCAGTGGCAAGACCGTGATCATGTCCAGCCACGACCCGCGCATCACCCGCGCCGCCGTGGTGGACCGGGTGGTGGCGATGGCCGACGGGCGCGTGGTGGTACCGGCATGATCCTGCATCCCCCCGTGATGGCCTTGAGCCTGGCAGCGCTGCTGAGTGCCGTCAGCCTGGCCTGGGCTGGTGTTTTTTCGGTGCAACTGCTGCGCCACTGGGACCTGGCCAGCGGCGCACGCCGGCAAATTGAGCTGGAGCGTCGCACTTACCTGATTTCAACCACACTCACGCTGGTCATGGGTTTGCAGGGCCTGGCGCTGCTGCTGATGGTGTTTAACGCCGACAGCATGGCCCCGCTGCTGATTGGTGCCATGTGCGCGTTTGGCACCTTCAACGCCAGTGTGTTTGGCTTCCCCGCCCTGTTCGCCAAGATGGCGCTGTTTTTTGCCGCGATTGTCTGGCTGGCCATGAACCATGCCGACGTGCAGGCGCGTGACTACCCACTGACCCGGCGCAAGTACGCCCTGCTGCTGCTGATCGCGCCACTGGGCCTGATGGATGCGGGCTTGAGCCTGGCCTATTTTGCCGATCTGAAGACAGACACCCTGACCTCGTGTTGTGGCACGGTGTTCAATCCAGAAAAAGCCGGGCTGGGTGGCGAGGCAGCGGCGCTGGATCCGCACACTGCCCTCATCCTGCTGTTTGTGAGTCTGGGCTTGACCACTGCACTGGGCTGGCTGGCGGACCGAACGCAGTGGCTGGCTGTCGCTTACGGCGTGGTGAGTGCGGCTTTTTTTGCCGTGGCGCTGGTGGCAGTGGTGTCGGCGGTGTCGATCTATATTTACGAAAACCCCCATCACCACTGCCCGTTTTGCCTGCTCAAACGCGAATACAACTACATCGGGTTTGTGCTGTATATCCCTTTGTTTGCCGGTGCCGCCTGCGGGTTGGCCTCCGGTGTGCTGAGCCTGCGCCCGCCACCCAGCCTGCAAGCCTTGCTGGTTGGCATCACCCGGCGACTGCGCCGGGTGTCGATGATCGGGTTTGTAGTTTTTGGCGGGCTGTGTGTTTGGGCGGTGATCGCGTCCGGGTTGCGGATTTAACCGGTTTCTTTCTTCGGTATTGGTTTGCCCCACAACGCCGATTGGCACTGCGGTTCGGGACGCACAGTTGGCGTGGCACTCAGCTTAAGCGGCTGCCCCACGCCCTGCGGGCTCCTCCTGGATGCACTGCGTACGCTACTGTCAACCCACAGTGGTGGAGCGCGTGCTGGGGATGCGCCATAGTCAACGTCCGGTCTGGAGGAGGAAAATCACAAACTGCTACTGCCGGTAAGCGTCTTGTGGAGGCAGCTATTTTTTGCCGAAGCTGCCACTCAAACATCAATGTCAGCACTGGAGCGTGACGTAGGCCGGCAGTGCAGCTTCAGCAGACGGCCATGATCGGGCGCCTCCTGGAAGCCCAGTTCAGGAGTAGGCCATTGACGGGACTTTTGCCAAAAATACCTTCCAGGTCGCATCAACTTGTGTTCGGCTTTCCACAATAGCATCAGAATACACTGATATAAAAAAGGAACCAAATGTTTAGCAATATTCGAATCACACAGCGCTTTGTCGCTGTCATCGTCATTTATTCCATGGCCTTTGCGGCGGTGATCGGCATCAGCCTTTGGGGCTTGATATCAGCCCGGGACAGCCTGAAGGAGGTCCATGAAGGCGCGATGAAGCCCGCGCTGTTGGCCGGTGAGTCCATCGACAAGATTGTGCAAAACCGACTGCAAATTTTGCTGGCATTTCAGCACGCCCCTGACAGCGCGTTAGCATCCATCCATACCCACCCCACCAGCATGCACATTGATGCCATTGTGGCCAACCGGGCTGAAGCCAACAAGCTTTTCAAGGAGATGGAAGCTTCGGTGTCAGCTGATCAAGAGAAAGCCGTCTTTGAACTGACAAAAAGTGCGCGTGCACCTTGGCGTGACAAGCTTGACCAAGTGGTCAAAGCGATTCAGGCTAACGATTTCAGCCCTGCCACCATGGCGTTTTTCCTGAAGGCCGGCCAGGTCGAGGGCGAAGCCGCCGTGAAAGCCCTGATCGCCTACCGCGACTATCAAGCGAAGCAGGCCGATGACGCGTACCAAGCTGCAAATACGAATTACAACAATGCATTGATTGTGTTTGCGCTGGCGGTATTGTTGGGCGGCTTGCCGGCTGTGATCATGACCTACTTGCTGCTGGCACACTTGCGCGGTGGCTTCAAGTTGGCCGATGAAACTGCCACGGCGATTGCCAGCGGGGACTTGTCCCAGGCTGTGCCACACGCCGGCAAAGACGAAATTGGCCATCTGCTGAGCCAGATGGACATCATGCGCAGCAACCTGCACCGTGTCATCAGCCAGGTGCGCAATGGCTCTGACGCCATTGCCAGCGCGGCCAGCGAAGTGGCCACCGGCACACTGGATTTAACTGGCCAGCACGGTGCAAAACAACGCCGAAAGTGCCAGTCAGGCCAACCAGCTGGCCACATCGGCCTCTGACGTGGCGAGCCGGGGTGGTGCCGTGGTGTCACAAGTTGTGCATACCATGGAGGCCATCAATACCTCTTCACGCAAAATCGTCGACATCATCAGCGTGATCGATGGCATTGCCTTTCAAACCAACATCCTGGCCCTCAATGCCGCAGTGGA
>JAIFMR010000221.1 GCA_020048255.1 Rhodoferax sp.
TTTCAGCCTTGTGTGCTGAGTTATGGCTGAGCATGCAGTCATAGCCCTCGCAGTAAAACACCAACAGCGCGGCCTTGTCAGCCGGTAGCAGCGTTGGAGCAAGCTTGTCGAAGCTGGTGTCCGGAATGTTGACGGCCGTGGGGATGTGACCCACGTCGTACTTGCGAGCCGTTGGGCGAGAGTCGATCAGCAACACACCATCAATTTTTGGCAGTACGGCTTGCTTCGCGACAAAGTCGATCTTGACGAGTTTGCTGTACCAGCCTGGTGCCGGGTTTTCAGGTGAGTATTTGGGTGCTTCCGCCGATGCACCAGCCGCTGGAGCGGCTGTCTGCGCTTGAATGGGTCCCATCGCGACTGTAGCGAGCAAAGCAACTACCAAGGAAACGTGTCTTAATTTCATGATGACTCCTAAAAAAATGGAACGTGTCTCACATCAGCGTGAATTTTTCAGTTGATTCGTTGTAGCGCACCAAGGCGTACCAAAGTAACAGCATGCCCCCGGATATCAACAACGTCATACCCCAACCTGAGGTCATCTCTGGCAAATAGGCCTGAAACCCCAGTGCCGTCCGCTCATAACTTTCCAGGTTGGTTTCGTCGATGGAGGTGATCTGAAACTTCTTGAAAAGGGCGCTGCTGGTAGAGCCCATCCAGGCAAAGAAAAACATGCCGACCCACAATTTGAGGTGGCCCTCACCCATACGCCACAGCGAGCCCGAAGCGCAGCCGCCGGCGAAAACCATGCCGATACCAAAAATCAGGCCACCCAGCAGAGAACCAATCCAAAATGTGACTGGAATGGCCACATAGGGGTCAATCACCTTTTTCTGAAACAGCAGCGCAGCCAAAGGCAATCCAACGGCCAGCGCCAAAATCATGGCCTTGGTCATTTCTCCCTCGCCAGTGACAAAGGGTTCGCGAAATGCTCTGGCAAAACACAGGCGGGAGCGATGCAGAATGAATCCGATCAAGAAGCCCGCCAGCACGATCAATGCGCGCACCTCCAGGGCTTCGCTGCTCGAGTAACGCCATTGCACAGCCCAGAACAGAACGGCTGCCATCACGAACCACCCAACCAGCGGTAAAACCTGTTTGATGGGTTGAGGTAGAGTCAGCATGGGCGGGGCCTGGCTACCCCAGCTGATGTTCTCCATGGTCCAAAGCAACAACTTGAAGCCGATGGCAGCGCCTGCCAGCAAACCCACCCACATGGCCCAGCCTGCTGGCGATGAATGTAAAACCGGGTTAAAAAAACCTCCTGTGGTGCAGCCACCGGCTAAAGCTGCACCGATGCCCATCAGACAGCCGCCCAGCGCAGCCCAAACGTACTCAAGTTTGGGTGGACGACTTGGCGCAAACTGGCGCGAAAACAGAGCTGCGCAGAAGGCGCCTATCACCAGCGTGATGTTCATCAGTGACATCCGGTGGGTTAAAAATCCATCCAACTCGGCTGGCACTCCCAAAAGTGGACCCAGGCCAACAAGGTTGTTGATCCAGTCGCCCCAAAACTTGACGCCGCCAAAAACACCCCAGACCATGCCGTTGATCATGAGCGCCAGAATCACCAGAACCAACAACACCGCACCCAGGTAGGACGACCATTTCTTGACAAACAGTTTGTCGTAATCCGATCGAAAGCCCGCTACCCATTTGGCACTAGATTTACCACTCATGCGCTGGTCCTATAGGGTTGAAATAGATAAACCTGCCAGCGCCAGTCCGGCAGGTCGTGTGGATAACTTCGGTGCTTAGCTGCAGCTGGCAGGTGCGTCGCCGTCTTTGGCGCCCTTAAGCAAGAACGCCTTGATGTCATCGATAAGCTCTTGATCTGGCGTTTCGGCAAACTTTTCAGCCGCCTTGTTGGCTGATTTGATGCTGGCGCGATAGGCTTTGCTGACGTACTTGCTGACAGTCTCTTTGCCTTTGGCGTGTTTGTCAGCCTGCATGTAGGCGGCCCAGTCTGCCTTGGTTTTGGTACTGGGGTTGATCGCACCCATAGGCAAGGCCACATGACACGAGGTACAGACACTGCGGTAGTAGACGCGACCGCGCTTCCAGTCGGCGTCATAAGCTTGTGCCGAGAAAGACGTGCTCAACAAGGCAAGCATGGCGGCAGTGGTCAGGGTGGTGGTCAGTTTCATTTGTGCTCCTAAATAATTGCATTGAGGGGTGGTGTGATCAATCGAGTTCTTCCCATCCAGTGATCATGGCTTTGACCTGGGAAGTGAGTTTGTGGCCGGTCGTGGCCAGGTACAAGTGTGAAATCAAGAATGCCAGCATCAAAAATGCACCGATCACGTGGCCTGTAGCCACCCACTCGAGTTGCAGACCGGTCAACCCCCACTTCGCCCAGTCTGCGTAGAACAGGTACAGCCAACCTGTCACCCAGATCAGCGGACTGAGCAGCGTCAAAATGGCCAGATACGTCAGGCGCTGCAAGGGGTTGTGCTTCTGCCGTGAAGTTGGCTTGAAAGGATGCTGTTCATGCTTGAAGATGCCAGAGGAGTAGTAGTTCATGATCGCCACCACCTTGTCGGTGGTGGGGATGTACTGACGCCATTCTCCGGTGATGACGTGCCAGAAGATGGCAAATACCCACAGGCCGACCAGCATCCAGGCGGCTACCGTGTGGTAGTCGACCGCCTTCTCAAAACCAAACAGGGGGTAAGTCCCGCGGATCTCAAAGCCGGTGACCAGCATGAAGATGATCAATGCGGCTTGCGACCAATGCCAGAAGCGCTCAAAGCCTTTGAACAGATAAACACGTTCGCTCATTTTGTTGCTCCTGCCGTTTGACGCTGAGACACCACACGCAAGGCACCGTGGCCCAGCACACCGATCAACACCAGCAGCGCCATGCCCCAGCCAAGCTTGTCAAGCCAGGCGGTGCTGCCGCTCCCCGGCATGTAAATACCGGTCAAACCATTGAGGCGGCCGTCTTTGGCGTGGCATTCCACACAAGCCAGTGCCTTGTCCTTGGGCGCCACCATGTGGGTAATGGGCCAATCCATCTGGGTCTTGATGAAGTCAAACTTTCCTGAATAAGGCACACCAGAGACTTTCACGCCAGCTTCCAGGGCCTTGTTCCACTCCAGGTTTTTCCAGTAACCCGTGTCATCGTTGCCCGCGGTATGGGGCGTCAACAAGGTCATGTTGACGGTGTCATAGGGCTGCTTGCCACCAAAACGTTTGATCGGCCAGATCATCGAATTGCCATCGGCGGGGCTGCCGCCCAGGGTGTTGATGCGGGTGACATCGGCCTTCACATCGAGTTTGTCGGTCTTCAAGGTGTAGTTGACTTGCCCATTGAACCAGACATAGACCGGTTTGACATTCTCCGCCAGCACAAAGTCGCCTTTGCGGGATTCGTAGGTGATGTGGCCTTTGGCATCCTTGCGCACGATGTGTTCACCTTTGGCGTCGCGCTGACCGGCAGTCGACCAGTCCCAGTTCATCTTGGTGGCAATACCACCGCGGGCGAATTCGGGGATATGGCAGGTCTGGCAAGCCAGTTTGGTGGCGTGCTGGTTCAGGCGTGCTTCTTTTTTGTGCGGACCATTGCCGTGACAAGAGACACAGGTGGCCGGATTGCCGTTGCCCGAGGCGCCACGCAGGTGGGCGCCTTTGCCGTCTTTGGCGGTGGGGGTGTAGCGGCTGCCGGCGACATCGTGGCTGGAAGTTTTGTGGCATGTGGCACAGCTGAAGTCCAAGCCGGTGGCGTCCATGTGTACATCGACTGATTTTTCGGGTGCGGCCAAGGAACTGTCCATGTCGCCGTGTTTGACGCCGTCTCCGCCACCACCGTTGAAGTGGCAGGCGCCACAGGTGTCGCGGCTGGACTTGCCCACCTTCTGGGCAATACTGCTCAAGTTGATGGCTTTCAGGATCTTGCCGGAACCCGGCGGGAACTCCAGGTCTTTGGTGACCACGTTGCCAGCCAGGCCTGAGGGTTTTTTGTAGTTGCCGGTGGTGTCGTGGCACACCACGCAATCGACGTTTTCTTCGGATTTGAAGTCAAAGTTGGCGTCTTTCCAGCCGTAACCGATGTGGCAACTGTTGCACGCAGCTTCGTTGGAGGCAATCGAGATGCAGAAGTTGTTGACCACGTTCTTCTTACCCAGCAACTGGTTGGTGTCGGGGTTGGTGTATTCCCATTTCCAGTGTTTGGTGCGATGGATCTGGCCTGCGGCTTCGGTGTGGCAGCTCAAACAAGCCTTGGTCACCTCGGGGCCAGAGGCGAACTCCCGCTGCAATTCTTTGAACTTGCTGTGGTCCGCTGTGGTGGTTAGCTTGACCGACTTGGGGTCTTCGGCTTGGGCCAGGCCCAGTGCGGCAACGCCAAGCCAGATGGCAACACAGGCCATTTGCGCGATGCGGCTAGATCGGATCATGATATGTGCGCCTTTGATGAAATAGGTTCGTATATTCGAAACCGTCAATGGGTGATTCTCTTCATCGTCGCTGGGTTAAAAGTTGATTTATATCAAAAGACTTTGGAAAATCCTTGTTTGGTGTGAGTGGGTAATACCTACAACTGCAATGGCCAGCGCGCCCGCAAGCGCCCTGTGACGCCCAACCAGTTCCTCGTCACAATACGCGCATGAAAGAAACCTCAACTCCTCCTATTGCGGGTCATTTGTTGGTGCAATGCCTGATTGAGCAAGGTGTCACTCACGCCTTTGGCGTGCCCGGTGAGAGCTTTTTGGCCGTGCTCGACGGCTTTTACCAATACCGCGATCAGATTCAGTTCATCATCAACCGGCAGGAGGGCGGTGCGGCTTTTATGGCCGAGGCCCACGGCAAGTTGACGCGCCGTCCGGGTGTGTGTTTTGTCACGCGCGGACCGGGTGCTACCAATGCAGCCATTGGCCTTCACACGGCATTTCAGGACAGCACCCCCATGGTCTTGTTTGTCGGTGACGTGGCCAGTGACACGCGTGACCGTGAGGCCTTTCAGGAAGTCAATTTCTTGAGTTTTTTTGGGCCCAGCACGCAAGCCATGGCCAAACGCGTGGAACGCATTGACGATGCCACCCGCATTCCGGAATACGTGGCGCGCGCCTTTGCCACGGCCATGAACGGTCGTCCCGGGCCGGTGGTATTGGTGTTGCCAGAAGATATGCTGGCACAAGTGGTCGAGCTCAAAGGGGGCGCCGCGGGCCACTTGGCTGCCTTACCAAAGGTTCACTGCGTTGAGACGCATATTGGCCTGGAGCCCTTATCCCTATTGCGTGAAATGCTCTCAAAAGCAGAGCGGCCTCTGGTTATTGCCGGGGGCAGTTGCTGGACGCCGGCTGCAGCACAGGCCTTGCAGTCCTTTGCCCTGGCCTGGCACTTGCCGGTTGCCAATGCGTTTCGGTTTCAGGACACTTTTGACAATCACCATCCCTTGTATGCCGGCGATGTCGGCCTGGGCATCAACCCCAGGTTGGCAGCGCGCGTCAAGGACAGTGACCTGATTTTGGCTTTGGGTGTGCGGCTCGGTGAGATCACCACCGCCGGCT
>JAIFMR010000059.1 GCA_020048255.1 Rhodoferax sp.
ACCGCATCACCCTCCTGCGCGAAACCAACGCCACGCTGGAAGCCATCGCCCAGGCGCTGTTCAAGTCGTGGTTTGTCGATTTCGACCCGGTACGCGCCAAGATGGACGGCCGCGCCCCCGAAGGCATGGATGAGGCCACCGCCCGGCTGTTCCCCGACAGCTTCGAGGAATCGGAGCTGGGCTTGGTGCCGAGGGGGTGGCGGGTTGGTACGCTTGAAGATTTATCTGACCTCAACCCTGAGTCATGGTCTGCAAAGAATCATCCAGACACTGTGGCCTACATTGATCTTGCCAACGCGAAAGACAACGAAATTGCTTCTGTCACCGACTTCGCATTTGACGATGCACCGAGTCGAGCAAGGCGCGTGCTGCGAACTGGTGACACCATAGTAGGCACCGTTCGACCGGGCAATCGCTCATTTGCGTTCATTCATGAGCCTGCCAGCAATTTGACTGCCAGCACTGGCTTTGCTGTCCTGCGCCCATCTGTTGCGGCAAACACCGAGTTTGTTTATCTGGCAGCAACGCAAGACACCAGCATTGAACATTTGGCTCACGTTGCAGATGGCGGCGCATATCCGGCAGTGCGCCCTGACGTTGTTTGCGGGTTGCAGTGCGTCGTACCAGACAACTACGCTCTGGAAACATTTCACGCTGCTGCCGCTCCACTACTTGCCAAGATTGCAGAAAACCAAAAACAAGCCCAAACCCTAGCCACCCTGCGCGACACCCTGCTCCCGCGCCTGATCTCCGGCCAGTTGCGCCTGCCCGAGGCGCAAGCCGCTGCCGAGGAAGCCTTGGCATGAACCCAGCGCCTACAGCGACTATGCTTTTGATAGCTGTTTGCGCAAGTTTCACGGGGGCTAGAGGCCAATTTTATGCTCGAATGCCTAGCCAAACCGCCACCCAAGCAAGGCAGATGAAGGGGACATCATGACCACAACACCGGGCACCCAATATGCGCTTTTTGAAGTGGCCGAGGCGACGCCGCTGGAAAAACCATCTGCTGACACGGCAGAAAAGCGGTTCAGCGATTACGTGGTCTATGTGGACGAAAGTGGCGACCATTCACTGGCCAGCATCAATCCGGATTTTCCGGTGTTTGTGCTCGCCTTGTGCGTGATCCACAAGCGGCACTACGCCGAAAAAATCATTCCCGCCGTCGAGAAATTGAAGTTCAACTACTTTGGTCACGACAGTGTGGTGCTTCACGAGCATGACATACGCAAGCAAAAGGGTGAGTTCGCTTTTCTGAACCGATTGCCCATCCGCCTTGAATTCGTGGGGCAGCTGTCGACCATCATGGATGCCAGCAATTTCATCCTGATTGCCTGTGTGGTGGACAAGACCCGCATGGGCAAAGGCGAAGGGGCGTCAACCAATCCATATCACATAGCTTTGGATATTTGTCTGGAGGCTTTGCGGGGATTTTTGGCGGAAAAGAAGCAAGACCATCTGCTAACCCATGTGGTGGTGGAGTGCCGAGGCAAGAAGGAAGATCGGGAGTTGGAGTTAGAGTTTCGTCGCATACGCGATGGCAGCTCTCATGGAAGCAGGCGACTTCCGTTCGATATTGTTTTTGCGGACAAGAAGACCAATCTGGCGGGCTTGCAGTTGGCCGACTTGGTCGCTAGGCCCATTGGTCTGAATTACATTCGCCCGGCTCAGCAGAATCAGGCGTTTGACCTGCTGAAACGCAAGTTTTACTGCGATGGCGGGCGTGCTCACGTGGGCAGCGGTTTTAAGAACGTGGGCTTGATGGTCTACCCACCCCTTGATAAGCGAAAAGCCCCGATGAACCCACCGAGGCTATAACGCCGATCGAGAACCCCCAATCCACTTGAACATGAGTTTAACCTAAGAGCGCGCCACAAGTGAAATTCCTTGAGGTAACTATGATTTTGATAGCTTCTTGCACATATTCCACCGGGGCTAGACGCCAATTTGATGCATAAACATCGAACCAACCTGCCGCTTGCGGCTCCACCACAGTCAGTAAAGAATGCATATAGAAAACCTGCTTTTTTATACACATCAGCGCTATCATGTTAAAAAAATCGGCTTTTCTTTACATCAACTACCATAGCACGTTTACATGCCGTTTGACAGTCAGCGCCCTTTCAACGATTTGCCTTTGCTGCCACCGCCGGTGGATTTGGAAACCAAGGCGGTGCTCAAGCAGGTGATTGCCGCTCGCACCGCATTGGCAGAGCTCAAAGGTGCCGCCCAGCTTCTGCCCAACCAGGGTGTGTTGATTCAAGCCATCGGCCTGCAAGAAGCCAAACTGTCTTCTGAAATAGAGAACATCGTCACCACCAACGACGACTTGTTTCGCGGCTTCGCCAACGATGGTGAGGGTGCCAGTGCGCAAACCAAGGAGGTGCTGCGCTACAAAGACGCGCTCTGGCAAGGGCACCAGTGGATCAAGCAGGGTATGCCGCTAACCACGCGGCTTTTTGAAACTTTGTATCAAACCGTCAAACAGGCGGACGACGGCGTGCGGCGCACGTCTGGCACCAAGCTGGCCAACCCGACCACCGGGCAGGTGGTGTACTGCCCACCCGAGGGCGAAGGCGTGATTCGGGACAAGCTGGCGAATCTGGAACGCTTTATGAATGAGCCCTCAGATTTGGACCCGCTGGTGCGCATGGCGGTGATGCACTACCAATTTGAGGCCATTCACCCGTTTCCCGATGGCAATGGCCGGGTGGGGCGGATTTTGAACATTCTGCATTTGCAGTCTGAAGCATTGCTGGATGTGCCCATTCTCTATTTGTCGGGTTACATCATCGAGAACAAGGGTGCGTACTACCGAGGCCTGACGGCGGTGACCGAGCGCGGGGAGTGGGAGACATGGGTGCTGTACATGTTGCGCGGGGTTGAGACTATGGCCCACCTCACCCGCCAGCGCATACGCGCTGTGATGGACTTGATGCAGACTGCCACGTTGCAAGCTGAAAATGTGTTGCCCAAGGTGCAGGTGCCTGCCATTTTGGAGGTGGTGTTTAGGCACCCGTATTGCAAAGTGCGCTTTCTGGAGGAGGCGGGCTTGGGCTCCAGGCCCACTTGCACCAAATATCTGCGGGCTTTGGTGGCAGCCGGCTTGCTGCGTGAACAAGCGGTCTGGCGCGAAAACTATTTCATCAACGACGCTTTTTTTGAGGCGTTGGCGCGGTGACCTGTCATGTTCAGAGTTTGAACATGATTCGTCATTCATGTAAACATTATTCGATTTATTTACCATGACGAGCCTATCGTGCTAACTTTCTTCGCATGACCACCATGACCGAAGATCAACTCGAACAAGAAGCGCTAGGCTGGTTGGCCGACGTCGGCTACACCCATCTATACGGCCCCGACATTGCCCACGATGGCCCCGCACCAGAACGCGCCCATTACGGCCAGGTGATGTTGACCTTTCGGCTGCGCGAGGCCATTCGCCGCCTGAACCCCAATGTGCCCACCGCTGCGCGTGAGGATGCCTTGAAACAGGTGCTGGATTTGGGCATACCAGCGCTGCTGGGTGCAAACCGGCACTTTCACCGCTTATTGGTGGGTGGTGTGCCGGTGCAGTACCAGTTGAACGGCGAAACACGGGGCGACCTGGTGCGGCTGGTGGACTGGGCCGAGCCTTTAAAGAACGACTGGCTGGGGGTCAACCAATTCAGCATCAAAGGGCCACACCAC
Organism: Rhodoferax sp.; assembly: GCA_020048255.1. Taxonomy (GTDB): domain Bacteria; phylum Pseudomonadota; class Gammaproteobacteria; order Burkholderiales; family Burkholderiaceae_C; genus Rhodoferax. The sequence goes on from JAIFMR010000059.1 coordinate 3,688, forward strand.
ACCCGCCGCCCCGACATCATTCTGTTTATCAACGGCCTGCCGTTGGTGCTGATTGAGCTGAAGAACCCGGCCGATGTGAATGCCGATGTGTGGAAGGCGTTTGACCAGATTCAGACCTACAAGGCGCAGATACCCGATGTGTTCCACAGCAACGAACTGTTGGTGATCTCAGACGGCACCGAGGCCTTGCTGGGCAGCCTGAGCGCCGACCCCGAGCGTTTTATGGCCTGGCGCACCATTGACGGCATCACCCTGGACCCGTTGGGCGAGTTCAACGAGTTGCAAACCCTGGTGCGTGGCGTGCTGGCACCCCAGTACCTGCTGGACTACCTGCGCTACTTTGTGCTATTTGAAGACGACGGCGGCATCATCAAAAAGATTGCCGGTTACCACCAGTTTCACGCTGTGCGTCTCGCCATTGGGCAGGTGGTGGCCGCGTCGCGCCCCGGTGGCACCCAAAAAGGCGGCGTGGTCTGGCACACGCAGGGCAGCGGTAAAAGCATCACCATGGTGTGTTTTGCGGCACGGGTGATGCAAGAGCCCGCCATGGAAAACCCGACCATCGTGGTCATCACCGATCGCAATGATCTGGACGGGCAGCTTTTTGGCGTGTTTAGCCTGGGCGCTGACCTGCTGCGCGAGCAGCCAGTGCAGGCGCGCACTCGGCAAGAGCTGCGCACGCTGCTGGCCAACCGCCCCAGCGGCGGCATTGTGTTTGCCACCATCCAGAAGTTCATGCCCGGTGAAGATGAAGACATGTTCCCGGTGCTGTCAGATCGGCACAACATTGTGGTGATTGCCGATGAAGCGCACCGCACGCAATACGGCTTTGAAGCCAAGCTCAAGACGCGCAAGACAAGTTCTACGCCAAATGTGCCTGCAGCCCCCGTCTACCAAGCGCAAGGAGCTACTACTGTTGTAGCAACGGGTGACTCTGCCGCAACCGCTAACCGGGTTGAATTTGCTCCACCAGCCTACGCCGTCAACGCTGCCAGCAGCCATTACCAGGCCGGTTATGCCCAGCATCTGCGCGACGCGCTGCCACACGCCACTTTTGTCGCCTTCACCGGCACACCGGTCAGCAGCGCCGACCACGACACCCGCGCCGTGTTTGGCGACTACATCCACGTCTATGACATGCAGCAGGCCAAGGAAGACGGGGCCACCGTGGCCATCTATTACGAATCGCGCTTGGCCAAGCTCAGCCTGAACGAGGCCGACCTGCCGTTGATCGACGACGAGGTGGACGAACTGGCCGAAGATGAAGAAGACAGCCAGCAAGCCAAGCTCAAAAGCCGCTGGGCAGCGCTGGAGAAAGTGGTGGGCGCCGAGCCGCGTGTGGCCAGTGTGGCTGCAGACCTGGTGGCACATTTTGAGGAACGCAACAGCACGCAAACAGGCAAAGCCATGATCGTCGCCATGAGCCGCGACATTTGTGTGCACCTGTACAACGAAATCATCAAACTGCGCCCAGACTGGCACAACGACGACCCCGAGCTGGGTGCTATCAAAATCGTGATGACCGGCTCCGCCAGCGACAAAGCCCTGCTGCGCCCGCACATTTACAGCAGTCAGACCAAAAAGCGGCTGGAAAAGCGCTTCAAAGACCCGGCTGACCCGCTACGCCTAGTGATCGTGCGCGACATGTGGCTGACCGGCTTTGACGCGCCCTGTGTGCATACGCTGTATGTGGACAAGCCCATGAAGGGCCACAACCTGATGCAGGCCATTGCCCGCGTCAACCGCGTCTTCAAGGACAAACAAGGCGGTTTGGTGGTGGACTACATCG
>JAIFMR010000109.1 GCA_020048255.1 Rhodoferax sp.
TCATTTTGGATCATCTTCATTTGACGGAGCACCCAGTGGCGACTCTTCCTATTACCAAACGCGGCGCAGACAAACTCAAGGCCGAGTTGCACCAATTGAAAGCCTTTGAGCGTCCGGCCGTCATCAACGCCATCGCCGAAGCTCGCGCCCAGGGGGATTTGAGTGAAAACGCCGAGTACGAGTCGGCCAAAGACAAGCAAGGTTTTGTTGAAGGCCGTATTCAGGAAATTGAAGGCAAACTTTCGGCGGCCCAAATCATTGACCCCACAGAGCTTCACGCGGATGGACGTGTCGTGTTTGGCGCCACGGTGACACTCGAAGACGAAGACACCGGTGACAAGGTGACTTATCAGATCGTTGGCGAAGACGAGGCAGACATCAAGTTGTGCCTGGTCAATATCAACAGTCCGATTGCGCGTGCCTTGATTGGAAAAGAAGAGGGTGACGTGGCTGAGGTGCAGGCCCCCGGTGGCCTGCGGCGGTATGAAGTGGTCGCAGTCAGCTACTGTTAATTGACGCGGATGCGACCAGCCGTGTTGGTCTGGATAGCCGCCCTGTGGTGGGGCAGCCTGACCTCGGTAGGGTTCGGCGTGGTGCCCATGCTGTTTGCCCATCTGCCATCACCCGCTCTGGCCGGCAATATGGCGGCCAAGCTCTTTGAGGCGCAAACCTGGGTGGCGGTGGTTTGTGGCTCGGTGCTGCTGATCAGTATGTGGTCAAATCAGTCACTAGTCCAGGTAAATAAAGCGCCGAATGCTCTTTTATATATAGCGATTGGCGTCTTGCTGGCCTTGATTTCTGAATTTGCAGTTTCACCGCGCATTGTTGCGCGGGAAAATTTGCGTCTGTGGCACAGTGTGGGGACTGTGATGTATGTGCTGCAATGGTTTTGCGCAGCAATGACTTTGCACAAGCTGCTAACGACGAAACCAAAGTGAGGTGGTCGGCGCGGTACTCAAACATGCCACGGCGTCAGACTCTCCAGCAGGTTAGCCTGCGTGGCGTTCTTCAGTCCTGGTTGCGTTTTTTGATGCTGACGGGTTTTTTCTTGGCGCGTTTGATCTGGCCACCTGAGGTCAAGCGTTGGTTGCCCAGCACGCGCAGAGTTTTGACTTCAGGTCGTTGACCCCCGCGTTTGCTGAATTTGAGAACCTTGACGTCTTTGGGGCCGGGCATGCGGTCCTCGTCCACTGTTTTCTCGCGCTCTGGCATGGGTCGCCACAGCACCAGCAGCTTGCCGATGTGCTGAATGGGTGCCGCATTGAGTTCATCAGCCAGGGTGACAAACATGGCTTCACGGGCAGCGCGGTCGTCGGAAAAAACCCGCACCTTGATCAAGCCATGGGCGTTGAGGGCGGCGTCGGCTTCTTTCTTGACCGCAGGCGTGAGGCCATCGCCACCGACCATGACCACGGGGTCCAGGTGATGTGCATCGGCGCGGTGAACTTTGCGTTGGGCGGGAGTGAGTTGAATTTGTGTCATGGGGCTATTATCGATGAGACCAAAACCATATGAAATCAGCAGTTAAAAGCAGCAAAGTCAATCGGGCGTGGCTCAACGACCACGTCAACGATACCTACGTTAAGCTCGCGCAAAAGGACGGCTACCGGGCGCGCGCAGCCTACAAGCTCAAGGAAATTGATGAAACCCTGCATCTGATCAAACCCGGGCAACTGGTGGTGGATCTGGGCTCGACACCGGGGGCCTGGAGCCAGTATGTTCGACGCAAGCTGGCACCCAAATCAGCCAGCGGCGGCGGTGCGGCCACCGGCACGCTGGATGGCCGCATCATTGCGCTTGACATCTTGCCCATGGACCCCATTGAAGACGTGCTGTTCATTCAGGGGGACATCCGTGAAGATGCGGTGCTGGCTGAACTGACCCAGCAGTTGCAGGGTAAATTGGCCGATGTGGTGATCTCGGACATGGCTCCCAATCTGTCGGGGATCAGTTCCGCCGACGCGGCACGGGTGGAGCATCTGGTTGAGTTGGCGCTGGAGTTCGCGCAGCAGCACATGAAGGTGGAGGGCGCCTTGGTCGCCAAAGTATTTCATGGTGGCAGCTATGACACCTTGGTCAAGCGCTTTCGGGAAATGTTTGTCACGGTGAAGTGCATCAAGCCCAAAGCGTCACGTGACCGATCATCAGAGACATTTTTGGTGGGTTTGGTACAAAAAATTCATTGATTTCCATGTGGTTGCTGAGGATGATCCTGCTTGGCAGGTGTCCGGAACCTGCTGAAAAGCCTAGAATTGGCCCCGTTGAGGCATCGTCTCATTTAACGCGTATCTATTGGAGTTTCGCTTGAACAATCCATGGTTTTCGAAAATTGCGGTCTGGTTGGTTATCGCGATGGTGCTTTTCACTGTTTTCAAACAGTTTGATGCCCGCCCGACGGGTGGTGCTGGCTACTTGGGTTACTCTGACTTTTTGGATGAGGTCAGAAACAACCGGATCAAGAGCGCCATCATCCAAGAGGGTCAAAGTGGCACAGAAATTGTTGCGGTGACCACCGATGACAGAAAAGTGCGCACCACCGCCACTTACCTCGATCGGGGTCTGGTGGGTGATCTGATTGCCAACGATGTCAAGTTTGATGTCCGTCCACGGGAAGAAGGTTCCCTGCTGATGACCTTGCTGGTGAGCTGGGGTCCGATGTTGCTACTGATTGGGGTGTGGATTTATTTCATGCGGCAAATGCAAGGCGGCGGCAAGGGCGGGGCTTTCAGCTTTGGCAAGAGCAAAGCGCGCTTGCTCGACGAAAACACCAACACCGTGACGTTTGCCGATGTGGCGGGCTGCGACGAAGCCAAGGAAGAAGTCAAGGAAGTGGTCGACTTCTTGAAAGACCCGGCCAAGTTCCAGAAGCTGGGTGGACGTATTCCGCGCGGCTTGCTGCTGGTCGGGCCACCCGGAACCGGTAAAACATTGTTGGCCAAGAGCATTGCCGGCGAGGCCAAGGTGCCGTTCTTTTCCATCTCCGGGTCGGATTTTGTCGAAATGTTTGTTGGCGTGGGTGCCTCGCGGGTGCGGGATATGTTTGAAAACGCCAAGAAAAACGCGCCTTGCATTATTTTCATTGACGAAATTGACGCAGTGGGTCGCCAGCGCGGCGCAGGCTTGGGTGGTGGTAACGACGAGCGTGAGCAAACCCTGAACCAGATGCTGGTCGAGATGGACGGCTTTGAGACCAACCTGGGCGTGATCGTGGTGGCCGCCACCAACCGTCCTGACATTCTGGATGCCGCGCTGTTGCGCCCGGGCCGTTTTGACCGCCAGGTGTACGTGACGCTGCCCGATATTCGCGGCCGCGAGCAGATCTTGAATGTTCACATGCGCAAGGTGCCCTTGAGTCCGGACGTGAATGCCGGTGTGATTGCCCGGGGTACCCCTGGCATGAGCGGTGCCGACCTGGCCAACCTGTGCAATGAGGCCGCGCTGATGGCTGCACGCCGCAATGCGCGCACCGTTGAAATGCAAGACTTTGAAAAGGCCAAGGACAAAATTCTCATGGGCCCCGAGCGCAAGAGCATGGTCATGCCCGAAGAAGAGCGCCGCAACACGGCATACCACGAGTCCGGGCACGCCTTGATTGGCAAGTTGCTGCCCAAATGCGACCCGGTGCACAAAGTCACCATCATTCCGCGGGGGCGTGCCTTGGGCGTCACCATGAGCTTGCCTGCCCAAGACCGCTACAGTTACGATAAGGATTACATGCTCAACCAGATCAGCATGCTGTTTGGTGGACGGATTGCCGAAGAAGTGTTCATGAACCAGATGACCACCGGTGCTAGCAATGACTTTGAGCGTGCCACCCAGATTGCTCGTGACATGGTGATGCGTTACGGCATGACCGCGGCGCTAGGCCCAATGGTCTATGCCGAGAATGAAGGCGAAGTGTTTTTGGGTCGCTCGGTCACCAAAACCACCAATATGAGCGAAGAAACCATGCAAAAGGTGGATGCTGAAGTGCGACGCATCATTGACGAGCAGTACGCTTTGGCGCGTCGCTTGATCGAAGAGCACAGCGACAAGATGCATGCCATGGCCAAGGCGCTGCTGGAATGGGAGACCATTGACAGTGACCAGTTGGATGACATCATGGCGGGCAAAGCGCCCAGACCCCCCAAGGACTGGAGTCCGCGGGTCCCTGCATCCGGGTCTGACAGCAGCGGCGGTGGTACCCCTGCGGTCAAACCAGACGCTGCACCCACAGCTGCCTGATTTCACTTCAAAAGAAAAATACGGGGCTCATGCCCCGTTTTTTTATGTTTTGGCAGACCACCCGTTTCCAGATTGACCTCAGCATCCCGCGCGTGATGGGGATTGTCAACGTCACGCCGTGAAAGGTTGATACGCGATGGCGCAGACATTCTGGATATTGGCGGTGAATCCACCCGACCTGGCGCGCTTGCGCTGAGTCTGGAGGATGAGCTTGCCCGGGTGTTGCCGGTGGTCAAAGAGGCGGTGGGTTTGGGCGTGCCCGTGTCGGTGGACACCTACAAGCCCCAAGTCATGCAGGCCGTGCTGGATTTGGGGGCGGACATCATCAACGATGTCTGGGCGTTGCGCTGGCATGATGGTCTTGGGCAGGCTCGTGCACCTGAAGTCATTGCTGCGCATCGGGCCTGTGGTGTGTGTCTGATGCACATGCACCGGGATCCGCAAACTATGCAGGTCTACCCCATGCAGGGGGATGTTGTGCCTCAGGTGCTGCAATTTCTAGATCACTCTGCGCAGGTTCTGATTGAGCTAGGGGTTGAAAAGACCAGAATCATGCTGGACCCCGGCATTGGTTTTGGTAAAACCGTAGAGCAGAACTTTGCCTTGTTGGCACGCCAGACAGAGCTGTTGCAGGCGGGGTTCCCGCTGCTTGCCGGTTGGTCACGCAAGTCGTCACTGGCTGGCATGGCAGCTGGGGCCGAGTGTGGCGAGCTCTTGTCGCCACAACAGCGCCTGGCGCCCAGCTTGGCCGCGGCCTTGATGGCGGCGCAGCGGGGTGCCTCTGTGATCCGCGTGCACGACGTCAAAGAGACAGCACAGGCTTTGAAGGTGCTCCACGCGATAAGATCAGTGGCTGCAACACCGACTCACCCAGAAGGACCTACTTACTCATGACTCGCCAATATTTCGGAACTGACGGTATTCGGGGCACGGTTGGGCAACCCCCCATCACGCCTGACTTTGTGTTGCGTTTGGCGCATGCAGTTGGCCGAGTGTTGAAGCGCACCGATGCGCGTCCCACTGTTTTGATCGGTAAAGACACCCGTATCTCTGGTTACATGCTGGAAAGTGCACTGGAAAGCGGCTTTAACTCTGCGGGAGTGGACGTGGTGCTTCTGGGTCCCTTGCCTACACCGGGTGTAGCCTATCTGACACGCGCGCAGCGTGCGTCGCTGGGGGTGGTCATTAGCGCCAGCCATAACGCGTTTGAGGACAACGGCATCAAATTTTTCAGTGCCCAGGGCACCAAGCTGCCTGACAACTGGGAAAGTGACGTGGAGGCGGTGTTGGCAACCGATCCGATCTGGGTGGATTCCGCCAATCTGGGTCGCTCGCGCCGTCTCGATGATGCCGCAGGCCGGTACATTGAATTTTGCAAAAGCACCTTTGCCAACAACCTGACGCTCAAAGGGCTGCGTATCGTCGTCGATGCCGCACATGGTGCGGCTTACCAGATCGCACCCAAGGTGTTCCATGAGCTCGGTGCCGAGGTGGTGTCGATCGGCTGTGCGCCAGATGGCTTGAACATCAACAAGGGTGTGGGTGCCACCCATCCTGAAGCCCTGGTCGAGGCTGTCAAGACCCATCGGGCGGACATGGGCGTGGCTCTGGATGGTGATGCGGACCGTTTGCAGTTGGTCGACGCGCAAGGGCGTCTGTACAACGGAGATGAGCTCTTGTATTTGATGGTGGATGATCGGTTGCGTCGCCAAGAGTCTGTCCCCGGCGTGGTGGGCACGCTGATGACGAATATGGCGGTTGAAGTGGCGTTGAAAGCCCGTGGAGTGGCGTTTGTTCGCGCCAAGGTGGGTGACCGTTACGTGCTGGAAGAGCTTGAAAAACACCAATGGCTGCTGGGCGGGGAGGGCTCTGGTCACCTGCTCGCCCTGGACAAACATTCGACCGGTGATGGCCTGATTTCGGCCTTGCAAGTGTTGCAAACGGTGGTACGCAGCGGCCAGAGCCTGTCTGAGTTGCTGCGTGAAGTGAGTCTGTTTCCCCAAACCTTGATCAATGTGCGTCTCAAGCCCGGTCAGGACTGGAAAGCCAGCACCCGTTTGGAGTCAGAAACCCGTGCAGTGGAAACCGAGTTGGGTGACAGCGGCCGGGTGTTGATTCGTGCCAGTGGAACCGAGCCACTGGTTCGCGTCATGGTCGAGGCGCGTGACTCGGTCCAGGCCAAGACCTGTGCGCAGCGCATCGCCCAGACCCTCATCGACAAGGCCGATGACTGATGGGTGCAGCCGCTCATTTGCGCCTGTGTCAGGCCGACTACAGCAACCCGGTCCATGTGCAGGCCTTGATTGAGTTGCTCGATGGTTACGCACGCGATCCTGCGGGCGGTGCCGAACCCTTGTCCGATTTTGCCAAGACCCATTTGCCAGACGCATTGCGCGAGCGACCTTTCCTGTTCAGCGTGCTGGCTTTTGATGATGCACAGGGCGCTTTGCCCGTGGGTTTGGTCAATTGTGTGGAGGGTTTTTCAACCTTTGCGTGCAAGCCCCTGGTTAACGTCCACGATGTGGCGGTTGCATCGTCTCACCGGGGCCAGGGTATTGCTGAGCGAATGCTGCTGCTGGTGGAGCAGCTGGCACGCGACCGTGGTGCTTGCAAGCTGACCCTGGAGGTGCTTTCTGGCAACGCCCCAGCCACCCGCCTGTATCAGCGGCTAGGTTTTGAGAACTACCAGCTTGATCCTGCCATGGGTTATGCCCAGTTCATGCAAAAGTGGTTGTCAATCAAACCATGAATTGGTTAAAAAAATTGCCGGGCTTCCAGCGCGCGCCCCACGGTTTTGAGTGGCGCCTGCTGCGCCTGCTGCCGCATATTCTGCTGGCGGGGACAGTGTTGCCAGTGTTGATGGCCGTGCTGGCCCGTTTTCTGTTGACGCATGGCAGTGCCGCTGAAATTGAACGACATATTCAGACTTTCGATTTTGTGATGGTGGGCCTGGTGATTTTTATCTGGACGGCGGTCTTGACTGTCGCCATTGGCTGTGTGATCGTTTGGCTGATGAAGGGCCCAGCCTATGTGGCTGATGGCTACGAGGTGCCTCACAGCGACAAGCCTAAGGTTTGATCCAATCTGCCAGTGGGTTGGCCTGTCCGACAATATTCAAGCCAGCTTGAACACTGCCACCGCCCTCACCAGTTCTGCGGCTTGCGCTTTCAAGCTGCTGGCGGCTGCGGCCATTTCTTCAACCAAGGCTGCGTTTTGTTGTGTGACCTGATCCATTTGATTCACGGCTTCACCGACCTGTGACACGCCCAGACTTTGTTCGCTGCTGGCGGTGCTGATTTCACCCATCAAATCTGTGACCCGTTTGATGCTGCTGACCACCTCGGTCATGGTGACGCCCGCCTGATTCACCAGTGTGGTGCCTTGGTTCACGCGCGCTACGCTGTTGCTGATCAGTGTCTTGATCTCTTTGGCCGCATCGGCGGACCGGCCGGCTAGAGACCTGACTTCACTGGCTACCACGGCAAAGCCGCGCCCCTGGTCCCCGGCGCGGGCAGCTTCTACCGCGGCGTTGAGCGCCAAAATATTGGTTTGAAACGCAATGCCGTCAATCACACTGATGATGTCAGATATTTTTTGAGATGCGTCGTTGATGTCTTTCATGGTGTCCACGACGCCGCCAACCACTTCGCCACCACGCTCGGCGATGGACGAGGCGTTCAGCGCCAACTGATTGGCCTGGCGGGCGGTATCTGCATTTTGTTTCACGGCAGCGCTCAACTGCTCGGTGGAGGCCGCTGTTTGTTGCAAAGCGCTGGCCTGGTTTTCGGTACGCGCGCTCAGGTCGTGGTTGCCTTGGGCGATCTCTGCGCTGGCAATGGCCACCGCTTCCGACCCCTGACGCACGTTCTGCACCACGTCGCTGAGGTGATTGCGCATGGTTTGCAGGGCCAGCATCAACCGTCCCAGCTCATTGCTACCGCGAACCGGGACATGAATACTCAAGTTGCCTTGTGATACCGCACTGGCAATTTCCACCGCTTGGGCAATGGGTTCGGTGATGCTTCGGATGAACACCATACACAAAGCCAGGGTAGCCAAAGATCCCAACACCAACAATGCCAACACCCCGTAGGCCCACTGGCGCAATTGTTGAACCCGTTTCGCCAATGCATCCGTCAAGTTCGTCATGGCCAACGCATTGAAGTCATACAAACCATCAATGGTCCGGGTAAATTCGTCAAAGTATTCAGGCGCGGGAAAGGTGATGTCAGTGGCGCTGATCAATGCGTTGTCCGCAGTGGCCAAGGCCCTCGTCACTGCTGCCTGACTGACCTGGGCACGTGCAGTCAGGGCCTGCTTGAAGTCAGCATGGGCGTCTGTGGCGCGTTGGAGATTGCGAAACATATCGCTGCGCAATTCGATGACACGTTTGTTCAAGGCCAACAGGGTGGATCGATTTTCTGGTGCCAGGCTGCGTTGGGCGAGAAACCCGGTACCTTGGGCACGCAGGATGCCCAGGTTTTCAGCCAGCATAGGCATGTTCACCAAACTCGCTTGAATCAAAAAGTAGGTATCAGCTTCTGGGTCGAGCAGCAGACCATATTCAGTCAAAAGCTCGTCGTTGAAAATGAGCAAACTGCCAATCAACTGGGTGTGCAGTTGGGTGCTTTGCGCGGTGGTGATTTGTTTGCTGGAGACACCTTGCTCCAACGTTGACCATTTGGATTTGACCTCTGTCCACAGCGTGATCAATTTTTGTGAGGCCTCGGCTTGGCTCAATCTGCTGTCCAGGTCGACCACAGACTTGTTGACTTTGTCACGCATGGCAGGCCGGCGTGACGCCAGATTTTCATTGCCACTCAAGGCGCCTGCGGACAGGCCCCGATGGGTTTGCACCTGCTGAATCACCCGGTTCATGGCGGTGACAGATTGACTGGCTCTGGCCTCGGTTTCGGCAACACGAACCTGTAGCATGACCGATTGAAAATACAGAACGGAGGGCAGAAAAACCATCAGGGTAAACAGGACGCCCAGTATGATGAATTTTTGAGCCAGGCTCAGGCGGTACAACATGGTGACTTTTCCTTTTTATGCCGTGCCGTAATTGGCGAGTTTTTGAATGTCCACAATGTGAATGTCACGCTGGTCAATTGGAAGATCCAGTGCGTTTCCGGGACCATCCTTGCTACTGCATCAGGTCAATGGCATCACCCTGCAGGTCAAAGGCAATCATGTTGCCAAGCGCGCCGACTTTGATGGACTCGACCATGCGCTGCAGTGCGCTCTCGGCTTGTTGGCTCGATGGGGTGGTGTTGTTCATGCCCGACAGGCTGGATACGAAGACCACCTGCCAGTTCACCTCAAATTGCTTTGATTCCTGCGACAGCCCTGCAAAGTCTGTGATTTCTTCGGGCGCTTTGTCGACGCACACGCAGGGCACCAAGGCCCCACCCGCGCCAGCCTCAAACTGTTCGCGTTGCGC
>JAIFMR010000129.1 GCA_020048255.1 Rhodoferax sp.
CGGCTTCGGGTCCTCCCCAGTCACCCCCAACGCGGGTAATTCGCACCTCGATCTTTCGCTAGTGGCCAAAAGTTTGAATAAGTTGACAACATAGGTGACATGTGGCGCAAGTTGACACAAAACTGATGACGCAGGCAGAGTATTCCCGGCATCGGGACTGCTCCCGCGAGGCTGTGCGCAAGGCTGTTGACTCCGGGCGCATCACTACCTTTGGACCTGACAAGTTGATCGACGCAACGCTGGCCGATGCGCACTGGGCGCGCAACACCCGCGCTCGGGTGCGCGGTGTCGATGAGGCTGTACCAGTGGCCGCTGCGCCCCAGATCATCGTGGCGCAAGAGGTAGGTGCAGCCACCAGCTACGAAGAGGCCCGCCGCCGCCGCGAAACTGCCGAAGCCAACCTGGCAGAAATGAAACAAGCAGAAATGCAGGGCACGCTGATCCGTGCCGACGCCGTGCGCAGCGCCTGGGCCGCCAAGATCACCGGCGCTCGTGATGCGCTGCTGCAAATTCCCAGCCGCGTGGCCCCAGTGCTGGCCGCATGCACTGACTTGGTGGAAGTGACCGCGTTGCTGGAGGCCGAGCTGCGCCAGGCGCTGGCTGACCTGAGCACGGAGGCCGCTTAAACCATGGGCGCACGCGACCTCCCAGACGACTACGCCCGCGCCGCTGCGCTGGTGTCTTCACTGTTCGCAGAGTTCATGCGCCCGCCCGCCAATCTAACCGTCAGCCAGTGGGCCGACAAAAACCGCATGCTCTCGGGCAAGGCCTCGAGCGAGCCCGGCCCGTGGCGCACAGACCGCACACCTTACCTGCGCCAGATCATGGACGACCTTAGTGCCAGGTCTACCGTGCAAGAGGTGGTCGTCATGTTCGCCGCGCAACTCGGCAAGTCCGAGACCGGCAACAACTGGCTTGGCTACATCATCGACAACGAACCCGGCCCGGTGATGATCGTGCAGCCCACCACCGACATGGCCAAGCGCTTCAGTCGCCAGCGCATCACCCCCATGCTGGAAGAAACCCCAGCCCTGCGCCGAAAGGTCCGCGAGAACAGATCTCGCGATGATGCCAACACCACGCTGATGAAAGACTTTGCCGGTGGTGTCCTGGTCGTATCTGGTGCCAACAGCGCCGCCGGCCTGCGCTCGATGCCCGTTCGCTATCTGTTCCTGGACGAAATAGACGCCTACCCGCTCGACGTAGATGGCGAAGGCGACCCCGTAGCCCTGGCCGAAAAGCGCACCAGCACATTTGCCCGCAAAAAGGTGCTCAAGGTCTCCACGCCTACCACCAAAGACTTCAGTCGAATCGAATCGGCCTACAACACCAGCACCGCCGCACGCTACCACGTAGCCTGCCCGCACTGCGGCGAGTACCAGTCGCTTGAGTGGGGCACCGACAAACCCCACGGCCTGCGGTGGGACCGTGACGATGTTGGTGCTCCTATGCTCACCAGCCTGCGCTATGTATGCGCCGCAAACGGCTGCGAGATCCTGGAGCACCAAAAGCCCGCCATGCTGGCCACTGGCAAGTGGATCAACACCCGCGAAAGCTCACGCCCTGGCAAGCTCACCGGTTACCACCTCAACGCCCTCTATGCACCGCTGGGCTGGGTGAGCTGGGCCGACCTGGTGCAACAGTTCACTGAGGCTGCGCACGCCAGCAAGCAAGGCGACATCAGCAAGCTAAAAACCTTCACCAACACCGTGCTGGCCGAAACGTGGGAAGAGCAGGGCGACCGCAGCAACATCCACGAGCTGCTCAAACGTGCCCCCGACATTCCCCTGCGGCAAGTCCACTGGGGCCTCTTCGTGTGCACTATGGGCGTGGACACGCAGGGCGACCGGCTTGAAGCCTACGTCTGGGCCTGGGGTCGCGGCATGGAGCGCCAGCTTGTAGACAGGCAAATTATTTACGGCGACCCCGGCCTGCCGGAGGGCGAAGTTGGCAGCCCATGGACTGCACTTACCGACTACCGCCGCACTCCATTGCAGCATGTCAGTGGCCGCACTGTCAGCATCACTGCCACTATGGTTGATTCGGGTGGCCACCACACCCAAGCTGTCTATGCCTATGCCCGCCGCCACCAGCATGCGCATGTGTACGCGGTCAAAGGCCAAAGCATTGCAGGCAAAGCTGTGCTGGGCAAGCCCACGGATCAGGACGTTAACTGGCGCGGCCAGCGTATGAAGCGCGGCGTAAAGCTCTGGCCCATCGGCACCGACACCGCCAAAGCAGAAATTTACGGACGCCTGCGCAATGCCGAGCCTGGACCTGGATACGTGCACATCAGCAAACACCACAGCCCGGAGGTGTTTGAACAGCTTACTTCCGAGCGGCTGATTACACGCTACGTCAAAGGCCACCCGCGCATGGAATGGGTAAAACCTTCAGGCCGAAGGAATGAGGCGCTGGATTGCGCTGTGTATGCCCTGGCAGCCGCCCTGTTTCTGGGCATAGAACGCTGGCGCGAATCCGATTGGGCACGCCTGGAAAGCCAAGTGCAAGGGCGAGACCTCTTTGACACCGAGCCTGAAGAAATGCAAGCAGCAACCACCTCCGACATTAAAGAAATAAGCGCACTCAGCTACCCAAAAGATAGCGATTCGCAATCCTTGAACCAGCAAATCAAGACCCTGCCAAGCAAGCGCCCCAAATCCACCTTCGTAAAAGGCTGGAAATAGCCTATGCCACTCCGCAAAACCCCCAATGAAAGGCTAAAAATGATCATCCGCGAAATTGCTATCAGCTTTGCCCGTGCCACCGGGGCCGCTAACCCCACGCCAGCCCAAATCCGGACCGTGGAGCTGGAAATATCGCAGCACTTTGGTGGCGAGCGGCTTTATGTGCCATCGCACCCCAAGGCGCGCAGGCAGGCCAGTGTCGCCGCCATGCTCAAAGATGCCAGCCGCACACAGCGCGACATGGCCCGCGACATCGGTATGAGCGAGCGCGGCCTGCGTAAGGCCATCACTGGCAGGTAGGCCAGCCAAAACCGGAACCTTTTTGCCTTAACAAGGCAAGCACTTCGCCCCATTATTCGGCATAAATCCCAAAGGCTGCACGCATGGCAACAACGCCCACCACTGAACCCAGCACCATCACCGCAGGCGACACACTCACCTGGCAGCGCACGCTGGCCGACTACCCCGCGCCAACCTGGGTGCTGAAATACCGGCTGATCAACGCCACCGCCAAGATCGACATCACCGCCACCGCATCCGGCACAGACCACCTGGTAAGCGTGGCAAAAGCCACCAGCGCAGCATATACGGCAGGCAATTACTCATGGACAGCATGGGTGGAGACTGCTACAGAGCGGGTCACCGTAGGCACTGGCACGATGGTGGTCGCCGCCAACATTGCCGCACTCAACACCTATGACGCCCGCAGCGATGCCGCGCTGATTGTTGACCAGCTTATGGCAGCCTACAAAACCTACACCGCCAGCCAAGGCAATGTGGCTGAGTACGAAATAGCCGGGCGGCGCATGAAGTACCGCTCTGGCGCTGAGATTCTTGACCAGATCAATCACTGGAAAGCCATCCTGGCCACCGAAAAACGCGCCGAGCGCATCGCCGCAGGGCTGGGCAGCGGCAATAAATTACTTGTGAGGTTTTAGCCATGGGCCTGTTCGATAGGATTTTTAGAAAGCCCGCGCCCATTGCGCCTAAAACCCGCCGTGCGGACGCCAACATACGCGCCACCCGCAACTTTGAAGCGGCCATGACTGACCGCCTCAATGCAAGCTGGAGCAGCCCGGCCCTGACCGCCAATGAGGAAGTCGCCGGGGCGCTGGAGGTCACCCGCAACCGCGCCCGTAGCCTGGCCAAGAACAACGAATTCGCACACAAGTACCTTTCGATGGTGGTGGCCAACGTAGTCGGCCCCAGCGGTTTTAGCCTTCAGGCACTGGCCAAAGAGGGCGAAACCCCCGACACCATTGCCCGCAAGCTGATCGAAAAGTCCTTTTCAGAATGGCAGCGCCGTGGTGTCTGTGAACTGTCAGGCCGACTCAGCTTTGCCGATGTTCAGCGCCAGGTTATTGAGACATGGGCACGCGATGGCGAGGCTCTGATTGTGCAAATCACCGGCAAAGACGCAGGCAACCCCAACGGCTACGCCCTGCGCTTGCTGGAGGTGGAGCGCCTGCCAGTGCAGTACAGCAAAGACCTGCAAAACGGCAATCAGGCTGTGATGGGTGTAGAGGTCAATGCCTTTAACCGCCCGGTGGCCTATTGGCTCAACTTGGGCCGTCTTAGCACCAGCCACACCCAAGGCACCCTGACCCGCCTGGAAGCAAACCAGGTCCTGCACATTTTCAAACCCTACCGCCCAGAGCAAGTGCGCGGCATGCCAAGCATGCATACGGTGATTGCCGGGCTGAAGATGCTGGACGGATACGAGGAAGCCGCCATAGTTGCCGCACGCGTGGGCGCCAGCAAAATGGGATTCTTCACCACCCCAGACGGCGATGCGTCACCCCTTGGCAACGACCAGGATGATGAGGGCAACTACATCACCGACGCAGACCCCGGCAGCTTTCAAACACTGCCCAAGGGTGTAACCTTTCAGGATTGGAATCCCGACTATCCCCACGCCAACTATCAGTCGTTTATGAAAACCCGCTTGCGCAGCATTGCAAGCGGATTGGGCGTCACCTATCACGGTCTGGCCAATGACCTTGAAGGCGTCAATTTCTCCAGCATCCGAAGCGGCACCCTTGAAGAGCGCGATGCGTGGATGGTGTTACAGCACTGGTTTATTGAAGCGTTTTTGCGCCCTGTGTACCGCGAATGGCTCACCTGGTCGCTCACCAGTGGCGCTATCGCCTTTACCAGCGGTGCCAAGCTGCCAATTGCCAAGTACGAAAAGTTTGCCGAGCACACCTGGCTGGGTCGCCGCTGGGGTTGGGTCGACCCGCTCAAAGACATCGAAGCCGCCCGCCTGTCCATCAAGTCCGGCATTGCATCGCCGCAAATGGTAGCCGCGCAAAGTGGGGTTGACATCGAGGACGTTATCGCCGCCATTGCAGAGTTTGAGCAGCAAGTAGCAGCCAGCGGCATCACGCTGATAAATTTTGAAAGCAACCCGCAAGGACAAACCGCCGTCGAGGAAGCAGCCGTGGCCAATGCCACCGAGGCAACCAAAGCCGTAAAAGGTGAGCTAACCGAGCTGCGCACATTGGTCACTACCCTGGCCACTCGTGCCCAGCCCGCAGCACCCGGCCCGGTCATCAATAACCACATGGCACCGCCCGCAGTGCATAACCATTTGCCCGCCCCGCTGGTCGAGGTCAAAGCTGCCGACCCGGCTCCTGTCACCGTTGTTAATAACAACGCAGTGCATGTGCCGGAGACCACCGTGCATGTAGAGGCCGTGATGCCAGAGCAGCGCACACCGGACGCCCCCACCATCAATGTAGTGGTGCAGCCAGCGGAAGTGACCGTTAACAACGCCTTCGCCA
>JAIFMR010000057.1 GCA_020048255.1 Rhodoferax sp.
CAAGGTCGTCTTCACTGGCCTTGACAATGAAGATGCCCCCACCGCTGGTGGCATCTACATGGGCAAGGTCGGCACGGACAGAAGCCTGACAACGCTGGTGGCGATCGGTGACACGGTGCCGGGCGTCACGAACGCCGGTGGCAACACACTCAACCGCATCGGTGAAGGCCTGTCCTTCGACGGCCGCTACCTGTCGTTCTGGGGCGCCTGGGGCAGTGAGACCCACACCGTCACGAAGACCTGCCCGGCTGACGGCAACAAGGCAGTGATCGCCTACTGCTTCGACAAGGACGACAACGGAACACCTAACGACGGCATCTACGACTTCGAAGTCCCAGAACACCAGGGCATCTTCCAGAAAGACACCCTCACTGGCGCGCTGAAGCTGGTCGCACAAACCGGCTCCGAGTACGACGACTTCCTGTTCTGGAACTTCTCCGGCAACGCCGGACAGGACGGTGATGTGGTCTCTGAAGAGGAAGAAGGCGCACGCTGGCGCTCCAGCGCCTTCATTGCCGCTGACGGGCAGAAGGTCGTCTTCAAGGCCCTGGAGACCGACAATGCGTTTGGCCTGTACCTCGACCTTGATGTCAGCGACCTCACCGACCCGTTCGCGCTGCTGACTTCTGAAATGTTTGGTGAAGTGCTGGACTCCGCCGCCACCGGCTTGTCGATCACAGCGCTGGGGATTGAGCGTGACTCCTTCCGCAACGGCTGGCTGGTGGTGAATGCGAGCATGGAAGGCACCATCAATGGCGAGGATCTCGGCTGGGCGGGTGTCTACATCACCCAAGTGCCCGAGCCAGCCAGTCTGGCCCTGGTGGGCTTGGCATTGGGCCTGATGGCCTTCTCACGGCGTCGTCATGCAAATGATCCGTCTGGTGATTTCACAGCCTAAAACTAACCTTAATGGAGAAACGTATGAAATCGCAAAAAATGAATACCACCCGCTTGGCAATGGCCATGGCAGGTTGGCTGTTGGTTGCCGGGGTCGGCTCAAGCGCTCTGGCTCAGACACAAACCAAGGACCAGATCCGGGACCAACTGAAGGATCAAACCGGGGATCAAACACCAGACCGAACGCGTGATCAAGACAGGTTGCGCGACCAGATTTACGGCAGCCAGTTGATGACGCAAAAGGAGCGTGCCGAATATCGGGCCCAAATGCGCTTACTGAAAACGGAGCAGGAGCGGGAGGCTTATCGTCTGGAGCATCACAAAAAAATGCAGGAGCGAGCCCGGTCAAGGGGTGTGACATTGCCTGAAACCCCGCCCAACCCACGCCCAGGAATGGGCCCTGGACCTGCAGCAGGGACAGGCACCAGCACAGGCCCTGGGCCGGGTGCCAATACCGGCACCAGCACTGGGCCGGGGCCGGGTGCAACGACCGGGGCCAGCACCGGCCCAGGCTCTGGCGCCAAGACGAGCACGAGCACAGGCCCAGGTCCGAGCGCCAATACCGGAACAAGCACAGGCCCAGGCTCAAGCGCCAAGACCAGCACGAGCACAGGCCCGGGTCCAAGTGCCAATACAGGTACCAGCACCGGCCCAGGCCCAGGCCCAGGCCCGGCCAAAAAACCGTAGTCCGATGCCTGGCTTGTCAACAAGCCTCTCACACCGTTCAGGCCAGCGCCTGAACGGCATTTCAGAAAAGTACTTTCGCCCCTTGAAAGGGACCGCTTTACTGATGGGAAATTTCAGGTTGCGGCTCCCGGCTGAAGAATCTCAGGCCGGCAGGCTCGTAGAATCCGGCTCCTGATGACTTGTCTTGCCCGCTCACCCTCCCATGGCCAAACGCTGCTGCTTTCCAAGCGCAGGCGCTTTGACATGCGGCTGCACCACAACGGCCCCCCTCACACGCGTTGAACCTTTTTGTTCAAGGTCGCGTGTGGAGTGTTTGTGTCGGTTACTTTTTTTGATTTCCTCCTGCTAGTTTCAGCTTCTACCGGGCCCATCGCATGAACGCCCTGGTGGCCGCTGCTTTGGTGCTGCTGGCAGGGGGTGCTGCGTGTTTGCTGCCCGTGCGCAATACCTGGCGCGCTGGCTTTGGCTTGGCGTCTCAGGCGCTGGCCACGCTGCTGGTCTGGTCAGCCGTTGGGCCCGTGTTGGCAGGCGCACATGAACCCGTGTTGGAGTTACCCTGGGCCTACCCAATTGGCGCAGTGCGCTTTCGACTCGATGCGCTGGGCGCCTTCTTTTTAAGCTGGTCGCTGCCCATGACGTTGCTGGGCGCTGTTTATGCCGTGGGCTACTTGCGCAAATACTTTGATGGGCCACGCCACGTGGGCGTACATTTTGGCCTGCTCAACATGATTTCGCTGTCGTTTTTGATGGTCTACACCGGGGAGCACGCCGTCACCTTTTTGATGGGCTGGGAGATCGCTGCGCTGTCGGCCTGGCTGCTGGTGATCTGGGACTACAGCAACCAGAAGGTGCGCTTTGCCGGTTTCAACTACCTGGTGTCAACCCATGTGGGCCTGATCTTTCTGGTGGCCGCGTTCATGATTTTGTACACCCAGACGCAAAGCTGGTACCTGGCAGACTTTGGCGTGTGGCTCAGCGGGCACCCGGGCAAGCTGCGCGACACGGTGTTTTTGCTGCTGGTGACCAGTTTTGGTTTGAAGTCGGCGTTTTTCCCGTTCCATTCGTGGTTGCCTCGGGCGCATGCCGCCGCACCGGCGCATGTGTCGGCACTGATGTCGGGTGTCATCCACAAGGCCGGGCTGTTTGCGCTGCTGCACTTTGTGCTGATTTCTGGCCAACCCGATGCCTGGATGGGCTGGTTTTTGATCGCTTTTGGCAGTATTTCGGCGGTGATTGGCGGGCTTTACACCGTGGGCCAACGGGATTTAAAGCGCTTGCTGGGGTATTCGAGCACCGAAAACGTGGGCATTGCCGGCATTGGTATTGGCGTGGGCTGCCTGGGGCTGAGCTGGGACCTGCCCACGCTGGCGGCGCTGGGTTTTGGTGGCGGCCTGTTGCACATCCTGAACCACGCGTTTTTCAAATGCCAGCTGTTTTACGCCGCGGGTTGTGTGTATCAGGTCAAACACGGGGTGGATATGGAACGCCTGGGCGGCTTGGCGCGGCTGATGCCCATCACCGCGCTGTGTTTTGGTGTCGGTGGCGTGGCCATTTCTGCCTTGCCACCCTTCAACGGTTTTGCCAGCGAGTTTTTGATTTACAGCGGCTTGTTTACGGGTGATGCCCTGGGCATCTGGGCCAAGCTGACACTGGCTGGGGTGGCCACGCTACTGGCCTTTGTCGGGGCGGTGTCAGCTTTAAGCATCACGCGGGCCTACGGCGTGGTTTTTATGGGCAGCAGCCGCGACGACAGCTTGCCCGAGGGCCATGAACCCAGCCGCTGGATGCTGCTGCCTCTGGGCCTGCACACGGTGGGGACGGTGCTGCTGGGCCTGATGCCAGTGCTAGGGCTGGCATTGGTGGCCGCGCCTGTAGCCCTGTTTTTGCAGGCCAGCGCGCCCGATGTCTCCAGCGCTGCCCTGCAACATGTGCGCGAGGTATTGACACGGGTTGGCTGGATATCGGTGACAGTCGCCGCGCTGATTTCCGCAGTGTGGCTGCTGGTGGTTGGCCTGCGCCGGCAAGCGCCGCAAACGGGCCCAACCTGGGGTTGTGGCTACACAGCGGGCAGCGCACGGCTGCAATACACCGGTGCGAGTTTTTCCAAAGACTTTGCCAGCAACTACCACAACGTGCTGGCGCTGGTGAAACGCCAGAAAGCCCCGGCGGGTTACTTTCCGGCGGACAGTTATGTCATCACTGACTGTGTGGACGCGGTGGAGCGCCGTCTCTACAACGTGATCGGTCAGGGCGATGCGTCAGCCGGGTTGATCTCCAAACTGATGCACGAAGACGACCCGCGCCTGGCCTTTGCGTTGGGCCTGGCCGCCGTGGTGGCGATTGCCGCGCTGGTGCTGTTGACGCAAGGGGCCTTGCCATGAGCACCACGCTGATTGGTTTGACCGTGGCCCACCTGCTGGCAGTACTGCTGATGCCTTTTGCGCTGGTTGGCGTGATCAACCGCACCAAGTCCTGGTGGGCTGGGCGCAAGGGGCCACGGCTGACGCAGTCGTTTCATGACCTGCACCGCCTGCTGGGCAAGCGCCCGGTGGTCAGCAACGTGGCCAGCCCGGTGTTCAGAATGGGGGCCTGGGCGGTGCTGGTGACCAGCTTGGGCGTGATGAGCATGAGCCCGCTGCTGGGCCAGTTTGCGCCGCTGCAGTTTTCACACGACTTTATTGCCGTGGCCTACACGCTGGGTCTCGGGCGGCTATTGTTGATGCTCTCAGCCATGGACGTGGGCAGCCCGTTTGAGGGCATGGGTGCCGCGCGTGAAGCCATGTTTGGCGCGTTTGCCGAACCGGCGCTGTTTTTGCTGATTGGCACGGCAAGTGCAGCCACCGGTTTTTACAGTTTTGCCGACCTGCTGGGCCACCTGCACCAGACGCCGTATTACCTGTGGGTGGTGTTGCCCTTGACGCTGGCGCTGCTGATCCTGCTGCAACTTGAGGCCGCCCGCGTGCCGGTGGACGATCCCACCACGCACCTGGAACTCACCATGATCCACGAGGTGATGATTCTGGACCACAGCGGCCCCGAGCTGGCCGCCATGCAATACGCCGCCGGCCTGAAGATGACGCTGTACGCTGGCTTAATTGCGACCCTGCTCAACCCGTTCGGCCCCTTGGATGCACCGCTGGCCGCCACGGCCACCAGCCTGGCGCTGATGCTCGGCGTGGCCGGGGTGGTGGGCTGTGGTGAGTCCCTGGTGGCGCGGCTACCGCTGCGCTGGGTCACCCATTACGTCTGGCTCGCGGGCTGGCTGGTGCTGCTGGCCATGGGCCTGGTCGGCCTGACGGCATCGGGTTTGGGAGGTCTATGACACTGGCCCTGATCGCCTGCCTGATTGCCACCGTGATCCCGGTGTTTTTTGGCAAACTGGCCGTGGCCCCAACCTGGCTGAGCCTGCAGGCGCTGGCCTTGGGTTGGATCACGCTCACCCAGCACGGCACACTGGACGCCCACATGCTTGCCGCCGGGCTGGAGGTACTGTTGGTGCGGGCCTGGGCCGTGCCCTATTTGCTGCGCCGGGTGCTGCGTGACACCCCCGCGGCTGAGCTGGACGTGATGCCGTCCAACCTGTTTGCCTGGGGTGTGGCGGTGGCGCTGATTATTCTGGCGTTCAAGTTTGGCAACGGTGCCAGTGCCGAGGTGCGCGCCGTCACGCTGGGGGTGGTGGCTGCCACGGTGATGCTGGCTTTCATGGTGCTGGCCACCAATGCCGAGCCGGCCGCGCAACTGGTGGCGGTGCTGTTCATGGAAAACGCGCTGGCGCTGTTTGAAACCCTGATGCCAGCACCCTGGCCGCTGCCGGTGCACCTGGGCATCAGCGCCGTGTATGTGGGCACAGCGGCCATTGGGGGCTGGTTGGTGCGT
>JAIFMR010000198.1 GCA_020048255.1 Rhodoferax sp.
AGCGCCTCAATACCATAAGGGTTCTCAGCTGTTTCGGACTTAGTTGCTGCAGCCACAGGTACCGAACCTGGCACCGGGCCTTCAGGTGCCTGAATGGCAACCGGCGCAGATGATTGAGCATGCACCATTCCCGGGGTGAGAGGCAGCAATAAACTCAGTGAAAACACGCAGACACCCATCAATCGAACAAAATCAAATCGCACAAAATTTCCTTTCAGTTTGCATCACAAAACAACCAGCAATTTTCGTACCTAATTCATTACATCAACCTCCATAAAAACCCTTGTGTTGATTAAACTAATGCGCCATCAGTATTGCTTATCTAGTCAAATGGCCGCCACAGGTCCCAAGTTTCCTCCTGGACCGAAAACGCATGCGACAATTCCGGATCATCGGTGATGTTGTGTCGCTTTTCAGGCAAGCGGCCATAAACCCTTTTTTGGAGACAGCAACATGTAATCCGCGAGTGTTGGCGGAAGACGGATAAATAGAAAGAGGTCGAAATGGGATTCTTGACAGGCAAAAAATTATTGATCACTGGCGTGTTGTCTAACCGCTCCATCGCTTACGGCATTGCCAAGGCATGCCACGCGCAGGGGGCTGAGCTGGCCTTCAGCTACGTCGGTGAACGTTTCAAAGAGCGAATTACTGAATTTGCGGCTGACTTTAACTCGACGCTGATTTTTGACTGTGACGTGGGTGACGACGCGCAAATTGAAAAACTGTTCACCGATCTGACTGTGCATTGGCCCAAGTTCGACGGTTTTGTGCACAGCATTGGTTACGCCCCGCGCGAGGCGATTGCCGGAAATTTTCTGGACGGTCTGACCCGTGAGAACTTCCGCATCGCCCACGACATCAGCGCCTACAGCTTCCCGGCCATGGCCAAGGCTGCCCTGCCGTATCTGAACAACACAGCGTCGTTGTTGACGCTGACTTATCTTGGTGGGGTGCGAGTGGTGCCCAGCTACAACACCATGGGTTTGGCCAAGGCATCGCTGGAGTCCTCGGTGCGTTACCTGGCCGATGCCGTGGGTGCAAAGGGCATTCGGGTCAATGGCCTGAGCGCCGGCGCCATCAAGACCCTGGCGGCCAGTGGCATCAAGGACTTCGGCAAATTGCTGGGTATATCAGCCGCCGCCTCGCCGCTGAAGCGCAATGTGACGATTGACGAGGTTGGCAA
Source organism: Rhodoferax sp. (assembly GCA_020048255.1). Lineage (GTDB taxonomy): Bacteria > Pseudomonadota > Gammaproteobacteria > Burkholderiales > Burkholderiaceae_C > Rhodoferax. The sequence goes on from JAIFMR010000198.1 coordinate 1,184, forward strand.
TGTGGCAGCCTTCCTACTGAGTGATCTAGCATCGGGCATGACCGGGCAAATTTCTTATGTGGACTGTGGTGTCAGCCAAACGGCCGTGGCGGTCGTGGAAACCTCTACTTAATGCCTAAATAGGGCTCTAGCCCTTATATATTAAGCGCTGGAAGCTACTAAAAATGTAGCTTCCAGCGTTTTTTTCATGCCCTTACGCAATCAGCGAAATAGTGAACCTGGCCGTCTGGAGCCACCTCTTCCACCAAACCGTGGATGTCAGTCTCAAAACCTGGGCACTGCGCGTTGAATTCACGGGAGAACTTCAGATAATCCACGATCTTCTTGTTAAACACCTCGCCCGGGATCAACAAGGGAATACCCGGCGGATAGGGCGTCACCAGCCCGACGGTGATCCGGCCTTCAAGTTGGTCAATCTCAACCCGCTCAGTTTTGCGCAATGCAATGTGGGCGTAGGCGTCACTCGGTTTCATGGCCGGCGTCAAGTCACTCAGATACATGTCGGTGGTCAACCGGGCAATGTCGTACTTGGCGTACAGCTGATGAATGTGCTGGCACAGGTCGGCCAGGCCCATGTTTTCGTACTTGGGGTGTTTCTGGCAAAACTCGGGCAGGATGCGCCACATCGGCTGGTTCTTGGCGTAATCGTCCTTGAACTGCTGCAGTGCAGTCAGCATGCTGTTCCAGCGGCCCTTGGTGATACCGATGGTGAACATGATGAAAAAACTGTAGAGGCCGGTTTTCTCCACCACCACACCGTGTTCAGCCAGAAACTTGGTGACGATGCTGGCCGGAATGCCGGTTTTTGCAAACTTGCCGTTCAGGTCCATGCCTGGCGTGACGATGGTCGACTTGATGGGGTCGAGCATGTTGAAACCTGCCGCCATTTTGCCAAAGCCGTGCCAATTGACACCGCTTTTGTTGGTGCGTGACTCGCCCTTGATGATCCAGTCATCGGCGCGGCCAATGCCTTCATCAGCCAGTTTGTCCGGTCCCCATACCTTGAACCACCAGTCGTCACCGTATTCCAGGTCGATCTTGCGCATGGCGCGGCGGAAATCCAGCGCTTCGGCAATGCTTTCTTCCACAAGTGCTGTGCCACCGGGCGGCTCCATCATGGCGGCAGCCACATCGCAACTGGCAATGATGCTGTATTGCGGTGAGGTACTGGTGTGCATCAGGTAAGCCTCGTTGAACAAATGTTTGTCCAGCTTGACAGTTAGGGAGTCCTGCACCAGCACATGACTGGCCTGGCTGATACCTGCCAGCAGCTTGTGAATCGATTGCGTGGCATACACCACGGCCTCTTTGGGTCTCATCCGATTTTTGCCCATGGCGTGGTAAGTGCCATAAAACGGGTGGAACGCAGCATGTGGCAACCAGGCTTCGTCAAAGTGGATGTTTTCTACATAACCGTCCAACATGGTTTTAACGATTTGGGTGTTGTACAACACGCCGTCATAGGTGGACTGAGTCAGCGTCAATACACGCGGCTTGATTTGCGCTACATCCACGTCCGGCAAATGCTGCTTAACCAGCGGATTTGCCTTGATCTTGGCCTTGATGGTGGCGGTTTCAAACTCGCTTTTCGGGATCGGACCGATGATGCCAAAGTGATTGCGGGTGGGTTTCAGGAACACCGGAATCGCCCCGGTCATGATGATCGCATGCAGGATCGACTTGTGGCAATTGCGGTCCACCACCACCACGTCATTCGGTGCCACCGTGTGATGCCAGACCATTTTGTTACTGGTGCTGGTGCCGTTGGTGACAAAAAAGCAGTGGTCAGCGTTGAAGATACGCGCCGCATTTCGTTCGCTTTTTCCAATGGCACCATCGTGGTCCAACAACTGGCCCAACTCTTCGACTGCGTTGCAGACGTCGGCACGCAACATGTTTTCACCATAAAACTGGTGGTACATCTGGCCGACCGGGCTTTTCAGGAAAGCCACGCCTCCGGAATGTCCAGGGCAGTGCCAGGAATAGGAGCCGTCTTCGGCGTAGTCCAGTAACGCCTTGAAAAACGGAGGCTGTACGCCTTCCAGGTAACTCTTGGCTTCGCGGATGATGTGGCGCGCCACAAACTCGGGCGTATCCTCGAACATATGGATGAAGCCATGCAGCTCACGCAAGATGTCGTTGGGCAAGTGGCGGCTGGTTTTTGTCTCGCCATAGATATAAATCGGTACATCCAGGTTTTTACGCCGCACTTCCTCGATGAAATGGCGCAAATTCAGCACTGCAGGGTCCAGATCGGGACCGGGCGTAAATTCTTCGTCATCAATCGACAAAATGAATGCACTGGCGCGGCTTTGCTGCTGGGCGAACTGACTCAAGTCGCCATAACTAGTAACACCGAGCACTTCCAGCCCCTCGGATTCAATGGCTTGCGCCAAGGCGCGAATACCTAAGCCCGAGGTGTTTTCGGAGCGAAAGTCTTCGTCAATGATGACAATGGGAAAGCGAAATTTCATGGAAAGCTCCAGCGACAGTCGATAAGTTACTCAATTGGCGCGAAGTGTAAGGACTAAAGTTGAAAGTTTCATGGCGGTCACTCGCTTTCATCTGAAAATACCATTGGCACAACACAGCGAGGAAAATACATGGCTGAATCAACACTTTGGTGGCTAGCTGCAGGCGGGCTGATTGCCGTGGAACTGGTCACTGGCACGTTTTACCTGTTGATGATCTCGTGCGGTCTGGTCGCCGCCGCACTGGCAGCCCATGCAGGACTGAACATGACGTGGCAGTGGACCACAGCCGCCCTGGTAGGTGGTGGTTCGGTGTTGCTATGGCGACGCCTCAAGAAATCTCGGCCGGCAGTAGCACGCGCCAGCGCCAATCATGATGTCAACCTGGATATCGGTGAGACGGTGCATGTGCAACGGTGGGCCGATGACGGCACGTGCTCAGTGAAATACCGGGGTGCCCTCTGGGAGGCCAGTTTGCTCCAGGGTGAAACGGCGCATAGCGGCGCTTTCACCATTGTCGAGGTCATCGGCAGTCGTTTGATATTGAAATCGCATCAATCCCCGTAACTTTTGGAGAACCTTGTGGAAATTGCCATTGTCATTTTCGTCATCGCCGTGATTTTTATCACCCAGTCGGTCAAGGTTGTTCCTCAGCAACATGCCTGGGTGGTGGAAAGGCTGGGTAAGTACAACGGCACACTAACCCCTGGGCTCAGTTTTTTGATGCCATTTGTCGACAAAGTTGCGTACAAGCACCTATTGAAAGAGGTCCCGTTGGATATTGCGAGTCAGATTTGCATCACACGTGACAACACTCAGTTACAAGTGGACGGAATTTTGTATTTCCAAGTGACGGACGCCATGCGCGCCAGCTATGGGTCTAGCAACTACATCGTGGCGATCTCTCAATTGGCACAAACCTCCTTGAGATCGGTCATTGGCAAGCTGGAACTCGACAAAACTTTTGAGGAGCGTGACATCATCAACGCCCAAGTGGTGCAGGCCATTGACGAGGCTGCACTTAATTGGGGCGTCAAAGTTTTGCGCTATGAAATTAAAGACCTCACACCGCCCAAAGAGATCTTGCATGCCATGCAGCAACAGATTACGGCGGAACGTGAAAAGCGAGCGCTGATTGCGGCTTCCGAGGGCCGTCGCCAAGAGCAAATCAACATTGCAACGGGCGAGCGCGAAGCCTTCATTGCTCGATCTGAAGGTGAAAAGCAAGCCGTCATCAACAAAGCCCAAGGTGAAGCGGCATTCATTCTGGCCGTGGCGGAAGCCAACGCACAGGCCATCGAGCGAGTTGCTGCCGCTATTCGCCAGCCCGGCGGCGAGTTGGCCGTGCAACTCAAAGTAGCTGAGAAAGCCGTGGAGGCTTATGGCAAAGTTGCCACCGAAGCCACCACCACGTTGATCGTACCCAGCAACATGACGGAAGTATCTGCATTGATTGCTTCCGCGATGAAAATGGTGCAGACACAAAAATGACCCCGGGAGCTGAGGGATCGGGAGTGTCAGGATTTCTGTGTGCGAGGCGATTGAATGTTAGCTGAGGTTTTTCGGTATTCGGATTCTTGGTTTTTTCAAACAGGCCCCTGCCAGGCCGCCGGAGGCGCCCCCCGGTTGCGCATGTACTCATGCGCTAACCCATCGGCGCTTGCGCCGATCTGGCTATCTGGCACTTGCCTCATGACAGGCTACGCGACCTGGGTAAAACGCTCCTCGTAAAGAATGGCAAACTGGTTCATGGCCGCCTTCCAGTTGTTAGCAGCCCGGCCC
>JAIFMR010000097.1 GCA_020048255.1 Rhodoferax sp.
AAATCCTGGCGACCCGACCCGGCCTGGGCCAGCTGAAGCTCGGTCGCCCACCCCAATCACCTCACCTCGAGGTTGGTTGAAATCAAATTGATAGCTGTCAGCGCAATACTGACGGGGGCTAGAGGCTGATTTGATGTATTTTCTGCATCTCCACGTACCGTGAGGCAGGGTGGCTGAGTGATGTGCACCTCAGAGGGTCTGTGTGCGCAAACGCACAGACACTTTCAGCTGACAAAACAACAATGAGAATTCGCCTGTAGCCCTTGCAAAGTAAGGCCGCAGTTTGGTTCCCATGTTGATCAGGAGATATTTGCCATGAAACTCACTACACGTCTTTACACCGGTCTGTCTGCCGTCGCCTTCGTCGCAGCACTTGGCCTCGGCGGTTGCGCCGGCATGACCTCACAAGAAAAAAGCACCGCCACCGGCGCAGTCATTGGTGGTGTCGCTGGCAATGTGTTGTGCGGCGGCGTGCTGTGCACAGGCGCTGGTGCCGCTGTGGGTGGCGTCATTGGTCACGAATTGAAGAAGTAAGCCACACGCCAACCACCCAGCCCACACCATGAACATCATGCCTCGATGGATGGCGGCATTGGTCGCCATATCAGCCCTGTTACCGCTGTTGGCCTATCAGGCCACGGCGGAGGCGCAGACTGCCGCACAACGTGCTGCTGCACCCGCCCCGCCCCGCATTGAAGGTTTCAACGTTGACGAAGTGACGCGCCTGAGGCCTGGCACCGAACTCAACTTTGAAATTTTTGGCACGCCCGGTGGCTTGGTGACCCTGCATATTTTGGGTGCCCAGCACAACCTGATCTTGCCGGAAATTGAGCCGGGCCAGTATGCCGGGACCTACACCATCAACAGCCGCGACAAGATTGCAGCACGCAGCCCGGTCACGGCCAATTTGCGTGTGGGCAATCAGGTGACCAGCCTGGTGTTAAACGAGTCCTTGCAAACTGGCGTGGGCTACCACGGTGCCAAGATGGTGGCGAGTTCACAGCTCAAAATAGAGCACTTCACGGTCGATCCGGCGCCTGACCTCAAAGGCGGCAGCGAGTTGTACTTCTCGGTACTCGGAACGCCAGGCAGCCAGGTCGACCTGTCGATCCAGGGTGTCAGAGGCAAGGTGTTGCTGCCCGAGGTGAAAAGCGGTGAATACGCGGGCACCTACACCATCCGCAACCGCGACAGCATCTTGCCCCACAGCCGGGTCATCGCGCACATGCGCCTGGATGGGCGCGACACCAGCGCCAACCTGGGACAAGCCCTGCAGAGCCCCAACGCACCGCAGCCGCTGAATGTCAACCGGGTGTGCAACAACTGTGGCACGGTGGAGGCGATCAACCTGATTGAAGTCAAGGGTGAAGGTGGCTACCTGGGTGCCATTGGCGGTGGTGTGGTGGGTGCCATTCTGGGCAACCAGGTCGGCCAGGGCAACGGACGCACAGCAGCGCAAATTGCCGGAGCACTAGGCGGTGCCTATGCAGGACGGGCGATTGAGGGTTCATCGCGCAACACCAATCACTACGAAGTGGTGGTGCGCCTGCAAAACGGCACGGCACAAACCGTGAGCTACGCCACAGTGCCTACCATTCAGGTGGGTGACAAGGTCCGGATCAACGATGGGGTGATCACGCGCAACCCCTGAGCCTGGCCGCTGAGCTTGCGCCATGCACGCACACCGGGTGTCACCTTGGCTTCGCTCTGCGGCCAAGGCGTGGCGGCCCTGGCCGCCGCGCCAGACACACCATCTGCTGCGGCGCTGCGCAAGCAGCACACGGCTTTGGCATCGCAACTCCAGCACACGGTTTTCCAACGACCGCTGGTGTTGCGCTCGACCCAGACGCAGCAGCGCCTGCGCGGTGACATTTACGCACTGATGCCATTTGGGTTTGAAGTAGTCAGCCCGGCGCTGACCAGCCCGGCGCGCTGGTGCGACGTGATGATTTTGCACATCAATACCAAATACTGCCATGCCGCCCAAGAGCCTGCGGGCACGGTGCTGAACCTGTACATCGGCACCAAAACACCCCAAGACATTGCCCTGGCGACACGCATCCGGTTCAACTTTGTTGTAGCCCAAAGCACGCCCGACTATTTTGAGGTGTTGCTCGACGCCCAGGAGGGCCCCATGGGCACCAGCGACTACCGCATTCGCCTGGAGGTGGTGGCAGTGACGCCCACGCAGACCTTTATGCATTTGACCTATTCCTATGAGGTGGGTTTTGTCGGCAGACTGGCCATGCAGACCTACCTGGCGACGGTGGGTGCCGACAAGGTGGGCTTTAGCCTGCTGGAGCCGCTGCCCGACGGACAGCCGGTTTACATTGACGGCATGCGTGGCCTGGTGGAGCGCAACACCATGCGTTATTACCTGGCGATCAACAGTTTTCTGCAAGCCAGTCAGCTGCCCCCACCGGCACAACTGGAGGCACGACTGCAGGCCTGGTTTACGGCGGCAGAGCAGTACCCGCGCCAGCTGCATGACATGGAGCGACCGGTCTATCTGGAGATGAAGCGCGCCGAAGCACTGCGCCAGCAAACGCCACGGTGATGAACACGCCGGCCCCCGCTGCTCAACGCGACGTCAGACTGCCCTGGTGGCGACTATTGAAACAGATCGCCAATTCATGGATGGACGACTACGTGGCCAGCATGGGCGCAGCGCTGGCTTTTTACACCCTGTTCTCGATGGCGCCGCTGCTGCTGATTGTGGTGTCCGTGGCTGGCCTGGTGTTTGGTGAGGATGCAGCGCGCGGTGAAATTCAAAACCAGCTCAGCAGCCTGATGGGTGAGCGCAGCGCCAGTGCCGTCCAGGACGTGTTGACCAGTGTTCACAAACCGGCCCAGGGCATTGCCGCCGCCTTGCTCGGGGTGTTTTTGTTGCTGGTGGGTGCCACCACGGTGTTTGGCGAGCTACAAGACGCCATGGACCGGATCTGGCACGTGCCAGCGCAGCCGCACCTGCCGGGTTGGCTGGCGCTGGTGCGGGCACGCCTGCTGTCGTTTGGCATGATTCTGGCCATTGGTTTCCTGCTGATCGTTTCCCTGGTGTTCAGTGCCGCGCTGGCGATGGTGGGGCGCTGGTGGAACCCGCTGTTTGGCGGCTGGACGGTGATGGCCGAGGTGACCACGGGCGCTGGCGGCTTTGCGCTGAACACCGCCATGTTTGCGCTGATTTACAAAGTGATGCCGCGTGCCCATGTGCAGTGGCGCGACGTGTGGACCGGCGCTGTCTTTACCGCCTTGCTGTTTCAGCTGGGCAAGTCGCTGATAGGTGCGTGGGTGGGCAGCAGCAGCATGGTGTCGGGCTTTGGCGCAGCGGGTTCGCTGGTGGTGGTGCTGCTGTGGGTGTATTACTCGGCCCAGATTTTCTTGCTGGGGGCGGTGTTCACCTGGGTTTATGCCAACGCCTCTGACTTGGCAAACAGGACGCCTGTGTCTGCCAACGCACAGACTTCACCCGGCAGCCCACTAAACTCCTCCAGCGCCGTACCGGAGTGCACGAAAGCCATACATGATCCGCCTGAGATTTACGATTGAACTGAACTACGACATTACCGGAGCGGGTGGCGATTTCATTTTCAGCATCCATGCCGCGCAGACTCCGCGGCAGATCGTGGTGAATGAGTCCTTGCTGGTCAGCCAGCCACTGTTGCACAGCGTGTACACCGACCCGGTGACGCATACCCGATTCCTGCGTCTCAAGGCCCAGGCTGGCCCCTTGTGTGTCCGCTACGCTGCCACGGTCGATCTGGACCACTTGACGGCCCAACCCGATCAGCTGCGCGAGGTGGCCATGGCTGACCTGCCCGGTGCAGTGCTGCCCTATCTCTACCCGAGCCGGTATTGCCAGTCAGATCGGCTGGTTCGCCTAGCCATCAAGGAGTTTGGCTGTTTGCCGCAGGGCTACCACCGGGTTCAAGCGATACGCGACTGGGTCTTGCAGCGGGTGACATTTCGGCCCAACAGCTCCACAGGCAACACCAATGCGGTGGATACCTTGGTGGATGAGGTGGGCGTTTGCCGGGACTTTGCGCACCTGATGATTGCGCTGTGTCGCGCGGTGAACATTCCGGCTCGTTTTGCCACCGGCATTGACTTTGGTGCGTCACCGGCCTTGGGTCCAACCGACTTTCATGCCTATGTCGAGGTGTTTTTACAGGACCAGTGGTATCTGTTTGACCCATCAGGTGTAGCCATCCCGATGGGTTTTCTGCGTTTTGGCACTGGGCGCGACGCAGCCGACGCGGCTTTTGCCACCATCTTCGGTGAGGTGCAGGGTACCGCACCAGTGATCAGCATCGAAGCGGTTCCCAATGCTCAGGGCGTGCTGCTCATACCGCACCATGTGCCCTATGCACTGTCAACCGATAGCCCCATTTTGCTATCTATTTTATAGCTAATAGCGCTCTAGCCACTTGGGCTAGAGGGCAAAATGGCTTAACGCGCCGTGATTTTGCCGGTGTCATCTGACAAGATGATTTCCACACGGCGGTTGAGTTGGCGATTGGCTGCTGAGTCATTGGCAGCCACCGGATAGCCCTCACCATAACCGCGCATGGCGATGCGGTCCCGGGCAATACCCATGTCGAGCAAGGCGCTTTGGACGGCACCGGCGCGACGCTCAGACAAGGTCTGGTTGTACTCGGCCGTGCCGGTGCTGTCGGCAAAGCCTTCGACCAACACCCGGCGTTGCGGGTTGTTTTGCAAAACTGTGGCCAGCTTTTGCGCAGTGGCGATGCCATCGTTGTTCAAGCGCGATAAATCGGTGCCAAACAGAACGTCACCCAGCGTGATGACGATGCCGCGTGCTGTCTTTTTGGCGGCCAGGTCGGCCAATTGCGCTTCCAACTGGGCGTTGCGCATCTGCACATCTTGCGCAATCAGCATGGCGTTGGCCGCGTCCACCTGGGCGATTTGGGTTTGCTGCTGGGCGCGCGCCGCATCGTTTTGAGCCAGAAGAGCTTCTTGCTTGGCGCGGTCAGCGCGAATTTGCGCTGCATTGGCCTCGTTGGTGCGCTGATCCAGCAGGATTTGGTCTCGCTTGGCGGCCGCACTTTTCACGTCCGCCTCGGCCACTTTCTGTTTGGTGACCTCTTGCGTCAGGGCAATTTTTTGCTTGGCCAGATAGGCCAACTTGTCGATGCTTTCGTCGCTGCCGCGCTCGTTGGCCTGGGTATTGGCCAGGGCCAGGGCATCGCCGGCTTGTTTCATCTCGAGCGGTGCGTAGTTGGCCACATTCGGGTTGCTTTGGGCCACAACGTAGTCGCTGCGGGTCTGCTCAAGCAGGGTAGTGGATTTGGGGGTTGAGCCGCAGGCAGCCAGCAAAGCGGCAACAGCCAAAACCGTGGGGGTCAGGTAAATATTTTTCATGGGGAGTCCAGGGAGTGAGGTGAATTACAGGTTGCGCTCGAGCTCTTCGCGCAGCACGCGAATGTCGTCTTGCAACGCGTCAGCAGCGATTTGCGCTTTGCCAGAGTTGGCCTTGCTTTGCGCTAACTTGGCGTCTGCCTGGGCCTGGTTGGCCATGTCACGCGCCAACTTGTAGTCTTTGACCAACATGGCCTTGTTGGCCAGCGCCAGCTTTTCGCGCGCAGCAGTCATCTCGACCGGCGCAAATTGCGCGCCGCCAGCGCCAGCTGCGTTGTCCACAGCAGCCTTAGACACGGCCACATCAGCGGTGGCGGGTGTCTTCAAACTGGTGCAGCCCACCGTCAAGACCACGGCTGCACCGAACATCAGGGCGATCCAGCCTTTGCGATTTTTCGTCATCATTTTTCTCCTGTAACAGTTAACCAAGCGCGAGAGCGCGCTTGACAGCATCAGTTATAGGTTTTGGTGTCATTGGGGTCTGTTCGTTGTCGCACAGAGAGGGTGCTTGCAAAAATTCCGGGCTGGGGGGGCGGCCCTGGGCGGCAGGCATTCAAGCAGTCGATCAAGTTGTCTGGTGGGCAGCTGTCAGAGCGCATACGATTGCATCTCTTCCAAGGGACTTTTTCATGACTTGCCTGACCGCCCACCATGTCTAACATCAGCACGCAAAAGGACCGCATCAAGGTGCTGGGTGCCGGCATCTTCAGCCTGATTCTGGTGCTGGGGGTGGCGCGCTTTTCATATACCCCGCTGTTGCCACTGATGCAGCAGCAGGCCGGCCTGGGCGTGGCGGAGGCGGGTTGGCTGGCTGCCATCAACTACGCGGGTTACCTGAGCGGCGCCATCATTGCTTCGCAAATCAGCGACCTGGTGCTGAAAGACCGGCTGTACCGCGTGGGCATGGTGTTGGCGATTGTCAGCACGGCCATGATGGGGCTGACCACCGACATCGTCATTTGGGCGCTGTCACGCTACATCGCTGGCCTCACCAGTGCTGCGGGCATGTTGCTGGGCACGGGCTTGATTTTGAACTGGCTGATCCGCCACAACCACCGCAGTGAGCTGGGCATCCATTTTTCAGGCATCGGTTTGGGCATTGCCGGCTGCGCCGCGGCGGTGGCGCTGTTCAGCCCCTGGCTGGACTGGCGCGAGCAGTGGTTTGCTTTTACCGCCATTGGCTGCGTGCTGCTGATTCCGGCGCTGGCCTGGTTGCCGCGGCCCGATACCAGCAGCTTGACAACGACCGGGCAAAAGATGCATGACAGCCCGCCCAGCATACTGTACTTGCGCATTTTCATGGCGGCCTATTTTTGTGCCGGCTTTGGTTATGTGGTGAGCACCACTTTTATTGTGGCCATCGTCAACAAGCTGCCAGGCTTGGCGGGCCAGGGCAACCTGGTGTTTTTGGCGATTGGCATTGGCGCCGCGCCAGCGTGCATCAACTGGGACTTCATTGCCCGGCGCATCGGTGACCTCAACGCCTTGATCCTGGCGGCGCTGCTGCAAATTGTCGGCATCCTGTTGCCGGTGATGGCCCAGGGGCTGGTGGCCGCGTTGATTGGCGCCCTACTGTTTGGCGGCACGTTCATTGGCATGGTGAGTCTGGTATTGACGATGGCGGGGCGCTACTACCCGACAGCGCAAATCATCGGCCCCGCCATCACGGGCTCGTTGGCGGCGCGTTTGGGCAGCTACAACGCCGGGTTGTACTTTGCCGCCGGGGTGATGGCTGTAGGCACCCTGCTGCTGCTGGCGCTCAAGCTGGTGGAACGCCGCGACGCCCGGGCCTGACGACTTTGGCAGCCGCTCAAACCTGCACCAGCCCCTGCCTGCGCAAAATCGCCTTCAGGCGGCGCACCTCATGCTGCAAATCCAGAATCAGTGCGGCGGCGTCCAGGCTGACACCAAAGTCGCGCTCCAAGCGGCGTGCTTCCAGGGCACATTGCAGATCGGCACTGTGAAAACGCCATGCGTCGGGTGAGGCGCTGGCATCGTGTGCCTCCACAATGCCCAGGGCCACCAGTTCTGTCACCCAGCTGATATCTGCACCACAGGCATGGGCCAATTCAAGCGCTGCCAGGGCTTGGGCACTGCCCATTTCACCTGATGTTGCAGCAATCACGGTATAGCTCGACATGGTTAAGCTCCAGAAGTGGTCAGGTGGCGGCGCGGGTCAAAGGCGGTGACCTTGGCCAACTGCTCGTAGGCCTGGCGCGCGGCGTCAGTGTCGGCCGGTGGCAAGGCAATCTCCAGCAGCAGGTACAGGTGACCCGGTGGCATCCCGGGCAAACCGCGCCCCTTGAGACGCAGCTTGAGACCATTGCGCGCGTTGGGCGGAACAGTGACTTCCACCACGCCGCCACCGGGTTGGGGCACCCGCACCTGGGCGCCCAAGGCCGCCTCGGTGGGCGTGACAGGCAGGGTCAGGTACAGATCTCGGCCATCGATGCGAAACAGCGGGTGGGGTGCCATGCGAACTTCAAGATACAGGTCACCGGGTGCTTCACCACCATAGCCCGGCATGCCCTGCCCGGCAAGCCGGATGAACTGCCCCGGGTGCACGCCCGCAGGAATCTTGACGTGCAGGGTGCGGTTGACAAACCCGGGCTGGCCATTGGCATCGAGCTCCAGTGCCCGCAAATTGATTTCGCGTTCCACACCGTGGAGGGCATCTTCAATGGA
>JAIFMR010000215.1 GCA_020048255.1 Rhodoferax sp.
CGCCGGTGGTGGCGCAGTTGTGTTTGCAGCGGCGCCTCAACCCGGTGCCGTTTTTGGTGGGGCTGGCCTGCGCCGCCAACATCGGCTCGGCAGCCACCCTGATTGGCAACCCGCAAAACATGCTGATTGGCTCGGTGATGCACCTGCCGTTTGGTGGCTATGTGCGCCAGGCGGCGCTGCCCGTGGTTCTGAGCCTGCTGGTGTTGTGGGCCTGGCTGGTGTGGGGGCCGCAAGATTCGCCGCGTGATACGAAGACCCCAAACCCTGAAGTGTTGCCGGCCGACGTAGCGCTTGAGCCGCTAAGCGCGGACCTGGGCCCCATGCAAACACCCCCGTTTGATGCCTGGCAAACCACCAAAGGCCTGGTGGTGGCCAGCGCCTTGCTGCTGGTATTTTTGTTCACCGACTGGCCGCGTGAAGTGGCAGCGCTGGTGGGCGCCGGGTTGCTGCTGCTGAGCCGGCACTTTCATTCTTCACAAGTGATGGGTTTTGTCGACTGGGAGTTGCTGGTCTTGTTCATGGGGTTGTTTGTGGTGAACCACGCTTTTGAGTCCACCGGTTTGGCGGCCCAGGCGGTGGCCATGCTGGCGGCGCAGGGCATGCACTTGAGCGACCCCGGTCCCTTGATGGCAGCAGCCGTGGGGTTGTCCAACCTGGTGTCGAATGTGCCGGCGGTGATGCTGCTGCTGCCACATTTGTCGGATGCCCAGTCTGGCATGACGCTTGCGTTGGTGAGCACCTTTGCCGGCAATCTGTTGTTGGTGGGCTCGATTGCCAACTTGATCGTGGTGGACCTGGCGCACAGGAGTGGGGTGGCCATTGACTGGCGCGCCCATGCGCGCATCGGTTTGCCCGTGACGCTGCTGACACTGGCCGTGGTTTGGCTTAGCCTGCAGTGGACGCTATGACGCCTTGGTGTAGCATGACCAGCGGTGACATCCCGTTAACCCTGCCATGACCAACCGCAATGCCTTGATTTCCCCGGCCGAGATCTTTCCCTGGAGTGACAACTTCGCCACCGGGATTGAAAGCATTGACGTGCAGCACCATCAGTTGGTGAACTTGCTCAATCAACTTGCCGCCCACATGGCTTATGGTTCTGACGAGGTGACGCTCTACAAGGTGTTTGACGAGTTGGCTGATTACGCGGTGTACCACTTCCAGACTGAGGAAGGTATCTGGAACCAATACCTCGGTGGCGACGCCATGACACTGGCCCATGCCCGCACACACCAGGATTTTGTGGCTGAGGTGGTGCGTGTGCGGGGTGTCACGGGTGCCTTGAGCAACGAGCAGGCCACGGAGCAGATGGTATCGTTTTTGACGCACTGGCTGGCTTTTCACATCCTTGAAGACGACACCCACATGGCCAACATTGTGCTGGGTTTGCAACGCGGCGAGAGCTTGGAGTGTGCCAAGGAAACCGCCAAGCTGCACATGAGCGGTGCAGCGCACATGCTGATTCAAGCCGTGCTCACCATGTATGACAACTTGTCGGCGCGCACCATGGCCTTGCTGCGTGAAATCAGCCAGCGTCGCCGGGCCGAGGAGCGCCTGCGCCTGTCCAACATCATTGTCGAAAGTTCAACCGACGCCATTTTCATCACCAACCCGCAAGGCCTGATCACCGAGGTCAATCCGGCTTTTTGCCAAAGTGTGCAACAGGACCGGGAGGCTTTGCTGGGCCAGTCCATTGCAGCGGTTCAGGCCGAACCCTTTGCCTCTGACAAGGGTCGGGCGATCTGGGACGCCACCCTGCAAAATGGCCAGTGGACGGGTGAGCTCAGCAGCCGCAGGCCCGATGGCGAGCTTGAGACCGTTTGGCTGAAGCTCTCCATCATCCAGGACGAAGTGCTTGAAACGCGGCACGTGGTGGGCATGGTGTCGTCGATTTCACAGCTGGTGCAACATCACCACACGCTGGAGACAGCCGCCAATCATGATGCCCTGACCGGCCTACCTAACCGTCGATTGCTGGATGACCGCTTGGCCCAGGCCATTGAGTACAGCAAGCGCAACAGCACGATTTTGGCGGTGTGTTTGCTCGATCTGGACAGTTTCAAGCCCATCAACGACACACTGGGTCACGCGGTGGGGGACGAGGTGTTGCGCGTCGTGGCGCAGCGCATGACACAAGCCCTGCGCGGCGCTGACACCGTGGCGCGTTTGGGCGGTGACGAATTCGTGGTGTTGCTGGGCGACTTGGGCGCAGCGAATGAGGCCAAGCCTTTGCTGGAGCGCTTGCTGCATGAGGTGTCGCAGCCCGTGAAGGTGGACCACCACACAGTCAACGTGGGCGCCAGCATAGGGGTCATGCTGTATCCGAACGATTGTGCTGATGTTGACGATTTGCTGAAATATGCCGATGTGGCCATGTACGTTGCCAAGGCGCAAGGCAAGGCGTGCCTGAAGTTTTATTCAGAAAACCCCACCCAGTGACGGTCATCCTTGCCGGGTTCAGGGCAAGCCAGCTTCCTGATGTCGACGATAAGTCAGCTGCTATTCACCGCCTGTTGAACTGCGCACGACCCGGCACTGGACCTGCGACGCTGGATTTGTATTCCATTTAGACGTCACCGAGTTTTCTGAACAGCGTGCGTTCACTGATGCCGAGGCAACGTGCCAGCGCAGGACGATCGCCCTGGTACTTTGCCACTGCCCAAGCTAGATAGCGGCGCTCGTTTTCCTTGAGTGTGAGCCAGGCACCGCTGGCCTCATTGGTTCGCACCACGGGGCTGGCCTCTGCTTCGCTCTCGATGTCGAGAATATGCCTTGGCTCGATTTCATCGCCATCGGCAAGCAGGCTGGCACGTTCTAGCAGATTGCGCAACTCTCTGATATTGCCTTCGAACGGCATTTCGGCCAGCAGCGCTGAAGCCTCAGAACTTAAATGTAATGCCCGTCCCGGTGCGACGCGTGAAACCAGCGATTCCGCCAGCAACGCCAGGTCGGACGCTCGTTCGCGCAACGCCGGCGTGTGAATCGGAAAGGTGTTGATGCGGTAGTACAGATCGCGGCGGAATGCTTCGGCTTTCACCATCGTAGATAGATCGCGGTGCGTTGCCGAGATGAGACGGAAATCCGCCGGCAACACCTCGACTCCGCCGACACGCCGATAGGTGCCGGTTTCGAGCAACCGCAGCAACTTGACCTGCAACGCGAGCGGCAGATCGCCGATTTCATCGAGAAACAGTGTGCCGCCGCTGGCGGCCTCGACGAGGCCTTGCTTTCGGTGCGTTGCACCGGTGAAGGCACCTTTCTCATACCCGAACAATTCGCTTTCGAACAGGGTCTCCGTCAGGCCTGAGCAATCGACAGCAACGAACGGCCGGGTCGCGCGAGGACTGCCCTCGTGGATCGCCTGAGCGACAAGTTCCTTACCGGTGCCTGTTTCACCGAGTAGCATCACCGTTGCCATAGACGGCGCTACGCGCATCATCCGTGACAGCATGCGCGTAAACGCTGGTGAGCGGCCAACCAAACCCTGCGCCGCGGGTCGGCTGCTGGCTTGACGGACCACGCGCATGGTCTCGACGTAGAGGGTTCTTTCGCCGTTGTCGTCGCGAATCGGTGTTGTTTCGACATCGACATGCTCTTCGCCGCGCGCGGTGTAATGCAGATGGAGTACTCGTTCCTTTTGGCCGCTGGTCCGGCTTTCCTGCAGGGGGCAAGATTCGCCTGCCTGGTCGCAGGGCACGCTGAAGCGGTGCGAGATCTCGTAGCACATGCGTCCAACCACTGGCTCGTCGTTACTGAAATCGCGCAGGTAGGCTCGATTGGCACAGAGGATGCGGTAGTTGGCATCCATGACGATGCTCGGCTCATCGAATGAATCCAAAAAAGAACCAATCTTATTCAGGCTCACGCCAATCTCCCAATATGCCGGAGTGTCAATTCTGGCACTTTTAAAACTCTACTGCCGCCATTTTTTGTAAACAGTCCGAATGCTTTCCCTGCATGTAGAAAAATAATGAACGTTATCAATAACTTACACAACAACTACATTGGCTCGAAATATGCAGTTATCTTGCCGAACGTATCGAATGTTTTCACAAACTTTGAGTGAGGCCTCCATCATGAAACTGATCAATCTGCAACATCAATCCGCCCACACTGCGGAAATTACAACAACATTGCTCGTGTTTACACCAATACTTGTCATGATGATTCCTCTGTTGCTTGTGTACGCGGCGATGCGTTGGCTCGGGATGTCGTTGAGTTAATCCGGCCGTTTGTAACATGGGTTGACAAAACAATAGCTGTCATTTCAATGCTGTCAGACCGTTTGATGACAGCACTTGCTTAGCAAGTCATCGACCCTTGACACGGATTCCGTGCTGACTACATATTTGCACCGCACCCCCGTGTCATTTCTGCCGCTTTACCGATGATCAGTCCAGTTTGGTTGACTGAACCTGCTGATGTTCACCCAGCAGTAACGCGCCTGAAGACACAGTTCTTCACATTGCAATGTCTGAATGAATTACGGGTTAACCCTAATTTTTTGTTCATTTATTGACACATGTCAACCTTGTTCCAGCTGTGAAGATCACAATATCAGCATGTATTTAAGTAATTTTCGAAAGTTACCTGATCCCATCCACATGGCAGGTCAGGTTTCGGTAGACCTGGTAGACCAAAGGATTCCAAGATGAGAAAAGCGCGAGAACTGGCTGTTCTGTTCATCACTCTTTTTCTTTTCTGGGTTCTGCTCAACGGCACTTTGGCCAAGGATGTTTTACTGGTGGGGGTTGTGGCATCGCTGGTGATCACCCTCATGTTTCAAAACGGCTTGGCGCTGTTTTCCGAATTCAGATGGACTCCCAAGTCAATCATCACCTTGCTGCTCTACGTGCTGTTCTTTCTTAAAGAACTGGTTAAGTCCAATGTGAGCCTGGCCAAAATCGTGCTTTCGCCTGTCTTGCCACTGAAGCCGGGCATCGTCAAGGTTCGCACCCGTCTGAAAAGCCGCATGGGGCGCTTGCTGCTGACCAACTCCATCACCCTGACACCAGGCACGCTGACGGTAGATATCGTGGGCGAATGGCTTTACATCCATTGGGTCACGGTGGATTCCACCGACATCGATGAAGCCACCGCTGCCATCGTGGGTGGGTTTGAACGTTATCTGGAGGTCATGTATGGCTGATCTGTTGATCTCTGCCGCGGCCCTGTTGATGGCGGCCGCTTTTTTGCTGGCGCTGTACCGGTTTCTCAAGGGACCGTCGGTGGCAGACCGGGTGGTGGCTTTTGATGTATTGACCATCGTCACCACCTCGGCCATCGTGCTGGTGGCCTACGTAGAAGGCCGGGGCATTTATCTGGATGTGGCGTTGATCTACGCCTTGTTGTCATTTCTCGGGGTGATCGTGGTGGCACGGTATCTTG
>JAIFMR010000175.1 GCA_020048255.1 Rhodoferax sp.
CCTCGGCACATTTCACATTGAGCTCGGGTGTGGAAAAACTGGTGGGCAGCGCATTCAGCACCGCATTGCCGTCGGGCGACTGGCTCAAAATTTCCAGCAGGCGGCAGCCGGCATAGGTGCCGTCATCAAAACCGTACCAACGCTCTTTAAAGAAGATGTGACCACTCATCTCGCCACCCAGTGGCGAGTCAATCTCTTTCATCTTCGCCTTGATCAGCGAATGGCCGGTTTTGAACATCATCGGCACGCCGCCCGCCGCCGCAATGGCTGGTGCCAAGCGTTGCGAGCATTTCACATCAAACAAAATGGTGCCGCTGGGCGCACGCTTGAGCACATCTTGGGCAAACAACATCATCTGCCGGTCCGGGTAAATGGTGTTGCCCTCTTTGGTGACGATGCCCAGCCGGTCGCCATCGCCATCAAAGGCCAGGCCCAACTCGGCATCGCTGCTTTGCAGCGCCGCCACCACATCGCGCAGGTTCTCGGGCTTGCTTGGGTCCGGGTGGTGGTTGGGGAAGTTGCCGTCGACCTCGCTGAACAGCTCAATCACTTCACAGCCAATCGCCCGCAATATGGCCGGGGCCGACGCACCGGCGATGCCGTTGCCACTGTCGACCACGATTTTCATCGGGCGCTCTAACTTGATGCCGCCCACAATACGTGCCTGGTAGTCGGCCAGCACGCTGACCTGGCGAATCTCGCCGCCTGCGCGCAACTCCCAGGTTTCAGACTCCATCATCTGGCGCAGAGCCTGAATCTCATCGCCATAAATGGCGCGCCCGCCCATCACCATCTTGAAACCGTTGTAGTCCTTGGGGTTGTGGCTGCCGGTCACCTGGATCCCACTGGCACACAGAGTGTTGGCCGCAAAGTACAGCATGGGGGTGGTGGCCATGCCGATATCGATGACCTCGATACCCACCTCACTCAAACCACGCATCAGCGCTGAACTCAGGCTCGGGCCACTCAGCCGGCCATCACGCCCCACTGCCACCACTTTTTGCCCTTCACGCAGTGCCACCGTGCCAAAAGCGCGGCCCAGGGCTTCGGCCATCACCTCATTGACGGTGCTGGGGACAACGCCCCGGATATCGTAGGCTTTGAAAATGGAGGCAGGTAGTTGCATAAAAATCCCTCTTTCACTGAATGGCGCTGGGTTGGGCGAATTGTAGGGGGGTGGTTTTGAGCCAGCTCGTGCAGTGCCCTGCGCCGGCATGTCGGCCTCTAAAATGTTGGCATAGCTACCGCAAGAATAAATTGGACCGTTCATCCTGCTACAAATCACTATATTTAATGTAGCTATCGACGCAATCAATAAAAAGGCCAGAAGCCATTTCTTATGAAACTCCCCAGCTCTACCGTTCAAGCAGATTTTGCCAGCCCACTCGGGCGCATGATTCTGGCCGCAGCTGACCAGCAACTCGTGGGGGTCTGGTTTGCCGATCAGGCGCATTTGCCGGACTTGTCCGCCTGCCCTGTCGACGCCAACAGCCCACTGCTCAAGCAAGCTTCAGCGCAGCTCAGCGCATATTTTGCCGGCCAACGCCACACTTTTGATTTGCCCCTGAACACGGCCACTGGTACACCCTTTCAGCAGGCCGTGTGGCAGGCGCTGCTGGACATCCCATTTGGCAGCACCTGCAGTTACGGTCAATTGGCCAGCCGCGCTGGTAAGCCCAGCGCGGTGCGTGCCGTAGGCGCCGCGGTGGGGCGCAACCCCTTGAGCCTGATCGTGCCCTGTCACCGCGTGGTGGGTGCCAACGGCAGCCTCACCGGCTACGCGGGCGGCTTGCATCGCAAGACCGCACTTCTGCAACTTGAAGGCGTCCTTTGACTCCGCGCTCCCTGCACAAGCCCTGGCTTCTTGAATTTATCCTGCTGGCTGCCATTTGGGGTGCATCTTTTTTGTTCACCCGACTGGGCGCTGCAGAATTTGGTGCACTGCCAGCCACCGGCATGCGGGTCAGCATTGCCGCGGCCTTTTTGCTGCCCTTGCTACTGGCGCGCGGCCAGTGGCCTACATTGGCGCGCCACTGGAAAAAAGTCTTTTTTCTGGGCATGCTCAATTCAGGCATTCCGTTTGCATGCTACGCCTTCGCCCTGATGTCCATCACCACCGGTTTGTCGTCCTTGCTCAACGCCACGGTGCCCCTGTTTGGCGCATTGGTGGCCTGGTTTTGGCTGAAAGACCGACCCCACGGCTTGAAGATCCTGGGGCTGTTGATTGGCTTTGTGGGTGTGGCCATGCTGGCTTGGGGCAAGGCCAGCTTCAAACCCGACGCATCTGGCTTGTCTAGCGGCTGGGCGGTGGTCGCCTGCCTGGTGGCTTGCCTTTGTTACGGCTTGGCTGCCAGCTACACCCGCCGCTACCTGGGAGGTGTGTCGTCGCTGGTGGTGGCCACCGGCAGCCAATTGGGGGCCACACTGGGTCTGGCCCTGCCCACTTGGTGGTTTTGGCCCACCACAACACCGAGCACAACCGCCTGGCTCGCTATGCTGGTTGTGGGCGTCGTTTGCACTGGCATCGCTTACGTGCTGTATTTCCGCTTGATTGAAAAGATGGGGGCTTCCACCTCACTGACGGTGACCTTTTTGATCCCCGTGTTCGCCATTTTGTACGGCGTGTTGTTTTTGGGTGAGGCCGTCACACCCTGGATGCTGCTGTGCGGCGCCATCATTTTGGCCGGTACCGCGCTATCTTTAGACTTGCTGAAGCTGCGTCGGCTTGCCGCCTGAAACCAGACACCTGCACGATGTGAGTTGAAAGGTCGGCACCAGCGTCCGCCGTGATGAACCGGGTATGTGTGCAAGCGAACAGACCCACCCCTGATCTCCCTTTAATCTGAGCACCTCGACGCCCAAGTGGCTCCGATACGTGTCTCAACTCAAAGGAATGATCATGAAAAAGTCAGCTGCCAACCTGCGTGTGGCCGCATTAGCCATCGGCCTTTTGGCCGGCGCCAGCGGCATGGCTCAGGCGCTGGCGCCCGGTGAGTTGGTTACCACCAAAGCCTGCAATGCCCGGGTTGGTAACGCCAAGGCGATTTGTCTCAAGGCAGCCAAGGCGAACCAGCAAACTGCCCAACTCCACAACAACGCAGCTGCAGAAAAGCTTGAAACCAAGCACCTGCTTGAAAACGACAAGTGCGACGCCTTTGCCTTCGACGCCAAAGACAACTGCCAGGCGCAAGTCGAAGCCAGTTTCGGCAAGTTCTGACCACCCACCCTCCCCAGGAGTTCACCATGTTGCACTACGCCGTTGTATTTTTTGTTATCGCCCTGATCGCAGCATTGTTCGGCTTTGGCGGCATTGCCGCCGGCGCTGTAGGCATTGCCAAGATTTTGTTTTTCGTCTTCATCATTCTGGCGATTGCCAGCTTTCTCTTTGGCTCCATGAGAGGGCGCTAGTGCCCAAGTTAGCCAATCACGCCATTTTTATCAACCCACCTTGAAGGATTTCACATGTTTCTCAATTCAACCCCCGAAAAATCAAACACGCTTGTCGAACAGGCTTCACAAACTGCAGACCAGGCGATCAAAGCCAGCCATCAAAGTGCCAATGAGGCCCTGGACAGTCTGGCTGGCGCCATGCAGGACTTGCGCCACCAGGCCACACCCGTTCTGGAGCGCGCCAGCGGACAGGTCAGCGATATGGCCCACCGCGGTATGGACAGCGTGCGTGAGACAACGCATCAGCTGCGCATGAAGGCAGAGCACGCCTCAGAAGGTACGGTGAATTACATCAAGAACGAACCGGTCAAGGCGATTCTGATCGCCGCCGCTACGGGTGCTGCGCTGATGGCACTGATCAACCTGATCAGTCACTCACGCGACCGCCACTAAAAAGACGGCATCCCGATGCACCCCCTGCTTTCCATCATGGCCAACCAGCCGCAACTGTTGCTGGATCATGCGCAGGCTTACGCCTCGCTGTTCCAAGAGGAGTTCACCTTGTCCCGCAAGGCATGGCGCAAACGTGTCATGTGGCAGGCAACGGCCCTGTGCTGCCTGGCTGTAGCTGCGATGCTCGCAGGGGCGTCGGCCATGCTGTGGGCTGTCACACCGGCATCGCAAATTCACAGTCCCTGGGTTTTATGGGTCATCCCCCTGTTGCCCTTGGCCGTCGCCTTGATTTGCGGTGTACAGGCCTCGAACGCAACCCAGGGCAAGGCCTTTGCCAACCTGTGGCGCCAGATCAGCGCTGACATGGCCATGCTGCAGGCGGCAAGTACACCATGAGCCAACCTATGGACAACGGCGATCGGATCGCCCAGTCACGTGAACGTTTGCGCTTGGCCCTGCGCGAGGTGTCGACACCCCGGCATACGCCGGACAACCCCAACCCCAGCGCAGACCACTCGGATTGGTTGAGCAACCTGCATGAGTTCCCCGGCTCAGGTATGTTACTGGAGATATTTCAGATCTGGTGGATGAAGCAACCGCTGCAAGTGGCATTCAAGTTGGCGTCGCAAGCGACTCAGGCCTTGCTTAAACCCCTGGCACAACGCCACCCCTACCATCTGGTGGCCATTGCGGCCGCTGTAGGCGCAGTCTTCATGCTGGTACGGCCCTGGCGCTGGATATCCGCGGCGGCCTTGATGGCTGGCTTGTTGCCAAACATCTTGTCAGACAGCTGGAAGCACCCGCCTGCAGCACAGGCTGCTCGCGGCAGCGCGCGTGGCAACGGGCCATGACATCTGTCGGGCCCGAACCGGACCCCCCGCCTTTGGATGGAAATCGCGCCCGCAGCAACCGGGCGCTACCGGCGTTACTGCTACTGGTGTCTGTTGCGCTCATTTACATCCTGTTGCCGTTTTATGGTGCCATTATGTGGAGCGCCATCACGGCCCTGCTGTTCAGTCCGCTGTACCGTTGGCTGCTGCCACGTGTCAGCCACCGCCGCAACGTCGCAGCCCTGGCCACGCTGATGACCATTCTGGTGATTGTGGTGCTCCCTCTGGCGCTGTTGGCCGGCTCCCTGGTTCGGGAGGCGGCCACCCTTTACCAAGAGCTTGAGACCGGCGAAATCAATCCAGCGCAGTACTTTCGGGGGGTGTTCAACGCGTTGCCCGATGGCGTCACGGCGGTGCTGGACCGGTTTGGTCTGGTCAGCTTCAACACCCTGCAACGTCGCCTGACGCTGGCTTTGACCCAGGGCACACAGTACATTGCCACGCAAACCTTCACGGCAGGCCAAAACACCTTTGAATTCATGGCCAGCGTGTTCATCATGCTGTACCTGGCGTTTTTTTTGATTCGGGATGGCAACACGGTACTCAGCTCACTCTGGCGCACGGTGCCACTGGAGCCGGTTCACAAACGCGC
>JAIFMR010000233.1 GCA_020048255.1 Rhodoferax sp.
CCAGGTCCGGCGGGGTTTGGTGGCAAAAATCCAGCGCCTGCTGCCCGCTGGTGGCCATGAAAACCCGATATTGATCGGCAAAGATCTGCGCTAACACCCGGATATTGATCGGCTGGTCATCTACCACCAACAACCTGGCTTTGCCTGTGGGTGCGTGCAATAGCGATGAGGGCGTGGCGTGGTCTTGCGGCATGATGAGCGTGGAATCAGGTGACAGACTTTACTATGCCCGGGCGGCAGTCGCCATCAAAATCACGGATTTGTCCCCGGCCGGTAGCGCGGTGCACACCGCTTGTTGCTGCCATGTAACCGGTTCCGTGTGAAAATCAAGAAACAAAATTACATTGGAGATCCAAATATGTCTCGTCGTTCGACCCTGGAGCAGATGATTCGTGCAGGGGTGAATGTGGTGCGACTCAATTTCAGCCACGGTAAGGCACAAGACCACATCGACCGGGCTCGCTTGGTGCGTGAGGCGGCTCAGCGTGCCGGCCGCGAGGTCGGCATCATGGCCGATTTGCAGGGCCCAAAGATTCGGGTCGGCAAGTTTGCCGAAGGCAAGGTGTTTTTAGAGCCTGGCCAGTCGTTTGTGATGGACGCGGCGCGCACCGAGTTGGGCGACATCAACGGCGTCGGGTTGGATTACAAGTCTCTACCGCACGAGGTGAAAGCCGGTGACGTGTTGTTGCTCAACGATGGCTTGATCGTCATCACGGTCGATGCCGTGCATGGCACGGCCATTCACACCACTGTGAAACTCGGCGGTGAGTTGTCCAACAACAAAGGCATCAACAAACAGGGTGGTGGCCTGAGCGCACCCGCCTTGACGGCCAAAGACATGGACGATATTCGCACCGCCATGAGTTTCAAGGCCGACTACGTGGCAGTGAGTTTCCCCAAAAATGCCACCGACATGGAGATGGCGCGCCAGTTGTGCAATGTGGCCGCCGAAGACGGTCACCGGCCGGGCTTGATTGCCAAGATTGAGCGTGCCGAAGCCATTCCGCACCTGGAAGAAATTTTGCTTGCCAGCGACGGCATCATGGTGGCGCGCGGCGACCTCGCGGTGGAAGTGGGTAACGCCGTGGTGCCGGCACTGCAAAAGCGCATGATCAAGTTGGCCCGTGAGAATGACCGCGTGGTGATTACCGCCACGCAAATGATGGAATCCATGATCACCAACCCGGTGCCAACCCGCGCCGAGGTGAGTGACGTGGCCAACGCGGTGCTGGATGGCACCGACGCCGTGATGCTGTCGGCCGAAACGGCCGCAGGCAAGTACCCGCTGGAAACCGTGATTGAAATGGCCAAAATTTGCCATGCGGCCGAGGGCGGTGAGTCGTTCAAGCTGGAGTCAGACTTTAC
The DNA here is from genome assembly GCA_020048255.1 of Rhodoferax sp. Taxonomy (GTDB): domain Bacteria; phylum Pseudomonadota; class Gammaproteobacteria; order Burkholderiales; family Burkholderiaceae_C; genus Rhodoferax. The sequence goes on from JAIFMR010000233.1 coordinate 1,366, forward strand.
CGGCAAGACTTTCACACGGATTGACCACGCCATTGCCATGGGAGCCTTGTTCACGGCACATCATCTGGGTGCCAAGGCGATTGTGGCCTTGACCGAGAGCGGCTCCACCGCGTTGTGGATGAGCCGCCACCTGATCCGGGTGCCGATTTATGCCTTGACGTCGAATATTGCGACGCAGCGCAGGATGACCCTGTACCGCAATGTGCGCCCGTTGTTGATTGATACCAGCGCCGACCGCGACACCGCCATGTCGCAAGCCGAAAGCGACCTGAAGGCGCGCGGCATTGTGTCGGCTGGCGATGTGTACGCCATCACCTGCGGCGAGCCCATGGGCGCACCGGGCGGTGCCAACATGCTCAAGCTGTGCCGGGTGGAGTAATCTTTAAGCCGCCACCCACAGCATCAGCGCCAACAACTGCGGCGAGATGATGCGCAGGAACATCACCAGCGGATAGACCGTCACATAGGACAGGGCAGCGGCCCCGCTGGTGGGGTGCATGGCGTTGGCAAAGGCCAGTGCCGGCGGGTCGGTCATGGAGCCGGCCAGCAGGCCGCACAACGTCAGGTAATTGGTGTGGCCAAACAGGCGGGCCAGCACACCCACCGTCATCAGCGGCACCAGAGTGATCAGCATGCCGTACAGCAGCCAGCTCATGCCTGGGCCATGCACCAGGGTGTCGACAAACTGACCGCCAGACTTCAGGCCCACCACCGCCAAAAACAGCACAATGCCCAACTCCCGCAACGCCAGATTGGCACTGGGTGGCATGAACCAGTGCAGCGTGCCAATGCTGCCAATGCGCGACAGAATCAAGGCCACTACCAGCGGCCCGCCTGCCAGGCCGAGTTTGAGCGCCGCCGGAAACCCCGGCAAGAAAAACGGGATCGAGCCCAGCACCACCCCCAGGCCAATGCCAATGAACACCGGCAACATGTGCACCTGCTGCAACTTGTGCTGGGCGTTGCCCATCATCTTGGAGACATGCGCTATCGCCTCAGGCGAGCCCACCAAATTCAAAATGTCACCAAATTGCAGCGTGGTCTGCGCATCGGGCACCAACTCGACACCGGCGCGGTTCAGCCGGGAGATCACCACTTCGTAGGCTTGCGGCAAGGCCAGATCCACAATGCGTTTGCCCATCAGGCGCACATTGGTCAAGACCACGCGCTCAACGCGCAATTCGGTGCCTTGGGTAGACATCGAGGTTTCAACCGTTTCACCAATCACCAGTTGGGCACCGTGCAAGGCGGCTGTATCGCCCACCAGATGCAGGATGTCACCCATCTGCAGGACCGTCTGCAAGTTGGGCACCGACAACTGCTCGCCGCGCTTCAAGCGCGAGCAAATCACCTTGCCATCGGCCAAAACCGGGACCTGGGCTAAGGCCAGCCCCGCTAAATTGGTGTTGCGCAAGACCACATTCGTGGCGCTTAAGCCCTTTTTGAGGCCCGCCTGGTGGTCAAACTCTTGGGCTTCATGCTCTACATTGACCCGAAAAAACAGCCGCAGCAACCACATCGACAACAAGATGCCGCAAATGCCGAAGGGATACGCCATCGCATACGCCATGCCCATGCCTGCGACACTTTGCGCCGGCGAACCCAGTTCCGTCAGAATCTGCTGGCCCGCCCCAAGCGACGGCGTGTTGGTCACGGCCCCCGACAAAATGCCCAGAATGACGGGCAGCGGCACGTTCAGTAGCTTGTGCAAAGTGGCCGCGACCAAGCAACCCAACAGCACCAACAAGGCAGCAAAACCATTCAGGCGCAAGCCGGCCTTGCGCAGTGAGGCAAAAAAGCCTGGCCCCACCTGCACCCCAATGCTGTAGACGAACAAGATCAGGCCAAACTCCTGGATGAAGTGCAGCGTGTGCAAGTCCAGCGCCGTGCCGTTTTGGTGCACAAAGTGGCCTACCACCAGACCGCCAAACAACACCCCCCCGATGCCCAGGCCGACCCCACGAAACTCAAAGCTGCCAATCCACAGCCCCAGCACCGCGACCAGCGCCAGCAAGCTGGTGGACAGGGCGACGTCACTCATACCGTTTTCCTTTCAAGTCCATGGGCTGACAGCCCAGGCCGAAACACCACAAGATCAAAGCGCAAGACGACAGCGCGCGCTGGCGGGGTAAAGATGTTTTTGAAAAGCATGGTGAGGTGGTTTGAAAGGTGGCGACGCACACTGGGGTCATACAACATCCGTGCCAGTTGGTGCTGCGCAGCCCCAGGGAGGGTGATGAAAGTGCGTCGGTTGGACGGCCACGTTGTCCATCAAGGAATGGGTGTGAGGTCATTTTATCGGCACAAGCAAGCGAGGCTGCTCGCCGAATCGATGGGTCTTGCGCTAGATTAAATTCTTGATGGCCCAGATCACTAAAATGAATTGTTCAGGTCAAACGCAACCCAAAATTCATGAGCTAGGGGCGTCTGGCTTGCTTTAACTCCACTCACTGAAAAGGATGCTCGCATGTCACAAAAAATTCTGGATACGGTTCAAGCCGGCGTTGTCTGCGGTGATGACATGCAGAAAATCTTTGCCATCTGCAAAGCCAATCAATTTGCCATGCCGGCGGTGAACGTCATCGGCACCGACTCCGTGAACGCGGTGTTGGAAGCCGCAGCAAAGGCCCGCGCCCCGGTGATCGTTCAGTTTTCCAATGGTGGCGCTGGTTTTGTCGCGGGCAAGGGCTTGAAGTTGGAGGGGCAGAAAGCGGCCATTCTGGGGGCCATTTCGGGTGCCAGACACATTCACCTGATGGCTGAGGCCTATGGTGTGCCGGTGATTGTGCATACCGACCATGCCGCCAAAAAGTTGTTGCCGTGGATTGACGGTCTGCTGGACGCCGGTGAAAAGCATTTTGCTGAAACCGGCAAACCACTGTTTAGCTCACACATGCTGGATTTGTCAGAAGAGCCCCTGAAAGAAAATATCGAAATCTGCGGCAAGTATCTGGCGCGTATGGCCAAAATGGGCATGACCTTGGAGATTGAACTTGGGGTCACCGGTGGCGAAGAAGATGGCGTGGACAACAGTGACCGCGATGCCTCGCTGCTTTACACCCAGCCCGAAGATGTGGCTTATGCCTATGAAGAACTGCGCAAAATCAGCCACCGGTTCACCATCGCCGCTTCCTTTGGTAACGTTCATGGGGTGTACAAGCCGGGCAATGTCAAACTCACGCCCAAAATTTTGGACAACTCACAAAAGTTTGTGTCGGACAAGTTCAAGGTGCCCGCCAACACGCTGGACTTTGTGTTTCACGGTGGGTCGGGCTCCAGTGCTTCTGAAATCAAGGAATCCATCCGCTACGGCGTGGTCAAGATGAACATTGACACCGACACCCAGTGGGCCACCTGGGAAGGTGTGATGAATTACTACAAGAAGAACGAAGCGTATCTGCAAGGCCAGATTGGCAACCCCGATGGCGATGACAAACCCAACAAGAAGTACTACGACCCCCGCGTCTGGCAGCGTGCCGGGCAGGCCGGCATGATTGCGCGCCTGGAGCAAGCCTTCCAGGAACTTAATGCGGTGAATACGCTGTAACGCTTTGGCGGCGTAATTATTTGTAAAACAACATCCTTGCCTTATCTTGATCATTTGCTATGAAAAAGATAAGGAAGGTGACGCGGTCACGGGCTCAGGGGTTGCCGGGTTCCGTCCCGATCTGGGCGATGGCCAAGTAGTTGCGCTTGGGTTGCAGGTCGGCTGGGGTGTCGGCGTAACTCACGGCAATGGCATTGAAGGTCTCTTGCACCTCCAAAAAAGCCGCTACAACGTCCGGGTCAAAGTGACGGCCGCTGGTTTGGGCAATGATCCTGACGGCCTCCTCATGCGGCAAGGGCTCTTTGTAAATACGCCGGCTGATCAGGGCGTCGTACACGTCGGCCACCGCCATCAGGCGGGCCGAGATCGGAATCTGATCACCTTTGAGCCCTTGCGGGTAGCCGCTGCCGTCCCACTTTTCCTGATGTGAGTAGGCGATTTCCTTGGCAATTTTTAAAAAAGCCACTTCGCAGCCCAGCATTTGCTCGGCGTGGGCGATGGCGTCGCGTCCCAGCGTGGTGTGGGTTTTCATGATCTCAAATTCTTCGGGCGTGAGTTTGCCGGGTTTGAGCAAAATCCGGTCCGGAATGCCGACCTTGCCGATGTCTGGTTTTCATGCTTAAAAAAGCAGCAAAACGCGGGTGGTTGGATAACTTGCGGGCCAGTGACTTGACATAGTGCTGGGTACGCCGAATGTGGTTGCCGGTGTCGGTGTCACGAGTTTCCGCCAGCGAGGCCATGGCCAGCACAGTGACATCTTCAATCGCGCTGACCTCGCGCGTGCGTTCATCGACTTCTTGGGCCAAAAATGCGTTTTGATCGCGCAAATAGTCGGCTGCCGCCTTGAGCTTGAGCTGGGTGCGCAAACGCGCCAGCACAATGCCCGGACTGATCGGTTTGGTGATGTAGTCGGCAGCACCCAGGTCCAGCCCCATTTGCTCATCGTCTTCGGCCGACTTGGCGGTCAGAAAAATCACCGGAATGTGCCGTGTCTGGGGGTGCGCCTTGAGTTGGCGGCACACCTCATAACCGTCCATTACCGGCATCATGATGTCCAGCAGGATCAGGTCAGGTGGCTTGGGCGCCGAGGCAATTTCCAGGCCGCGCTGACCCGTGGTAGCCAGGCGGACCTGGTAGTGATCCTCCAGCAGGCCTTGCAGTAGGGCCAGGCTGTCTGGCGAGTCGTCGATCACCAAAACGGTGGCTTTTTCAAAAGCTAAAGCCAGGTCGTCAAGCCCGTCTTGGGGAACGAATGGTGCGTCGGTCATGACCTTGAATCCTCGGGATGGTGGCCCGACGATGATGCCACAAGGTGGCTGGCATCCCTTTTTTTCACGTGGGAGTGGTGCGCAAATGCGCCAGATTGACCCTAAACTTGTTGCCTGACACTTTTGACGGACATTGAATTTCATGACGACCTCTTCTGACTCCACGGTCCATACCTCTTCCCTGACCTCGCTGACCCTGTTGGCGCGTGGCAAGGTGCGCGACAACTATGCGGTGGGAGACGACCGTATCTTGATGGTGGCCAGTGACCGCATCAGCGCCTTTGACGTGATCATGGGGCAGCCCATTCCCGGCAAAGGGGTGCTGCTGACCCAAATGGCGCTGTTCTGGTTTGACAAGCTCGGCCCCAAGGGGCTGAACCTGTGTCCGATTCACCTCACCGGTGAGGCGCCCGAGAGTGTGGTGACGCCGGCCGAAGTGCCGCAAATGTCGGGGCGCTCGATGCTGGTCAAGCGCCTCAAGCCGATTCCGGTCGAAGCAGTGGTGCGCGGTTACCTGGCCGGCAGCGGCTGGAAGGAATACCAGGAAAGCCGCAGTGTGTGTGGTGTGCCGCTGCCCGAGGGGCTGAAGAACGCCAGCAAATTGCCCGAACCCATTTACACCCCAGCCGCCAAGGCCGAGATGGGCGAGCACGATGAAAACATCACGTTTGAAAAAACGGTGGAGATGATTGGCTTGGATCTGGCCAGCCGCATCCGCGACATCAGCATAGCCATCTACAAGGCGGCCAGCGAGATTGCGGCGGCCAAGGGCATCATCATTGCCGACACCAAGTTTGAGTTCGGCCTGGACAAGGACGGCACCTTGGTGCTGATGGACGAGGTGTTGACGCCCGACTCATCGCGCTACTGGCCGGCGGAGAGTTATGTCGAGGGCGTGAACCCGCCCAGCTACGACAAGCAGTTTTTGCGCGACTGGCTGGAGACCGCTCAGGTGGCCGGCAAGCCCTGGAGCAAGACCCCACCGGCACCGCACTTGCCGCGCGAGGTGATTGAAAAAACCGCCGCCAAATACCAGGAGGCGATGGTGCGCCTGACGGGCACGGCCTGACAGAGCGCAGGGTGGGTTGTCAAACCTGCCGGTGATCGGGCATCTTCTGACTGCTGATGCGGTAGCAGTTTTTGCCTTCGATTTTGGCCTGGTACATGGCCATGTCGGCCTGGCGTAGCAAGGTGTCGGGCTCTTCTGAGTTATCCGGGTACAGGCTGACACCCATGCTGGCGCTGACATGGGCGCGCTGACCGTTGATGTCCATTGGCTGATCAATGGCGCGCAAAAGGCGCTCCAGCAGCGGTTTGACGCTGCTGATGTCGTCCAGCTCGCTCATCAGCACGACAAATTCATCACCCCCCATGCGGGCGGCCGTGTCGCTGGCGCGCAGCACCTCGGTCATGCGCGTGGCGACCATTTTCAGGGCGATGTCGCCGGCCTGGTGGCCTTGTGTGTCGTTGATCAACTTGAAGCCATCGATGGCCTGGCCCAAGCGGTCGGCTAGCAGCACGCGGTTGGGTAATTGTGTCAAGGCATCGTAATGGGCGACGTGCTCCAGCATCTCCTGCTGTACCTTCAACTGGCTGATATCGGTGGCCACGCCAACGTAGTGGGTGACTTGCCCGGTGGCGTTTTTAACCGCGCTGATGTTCAGAATGACGGTGGACAACTGCCCGGATTTGTTGCGGTTGATCACCTCACCCACCCAGTAGCCCTGGGTGTCGATCTCTTGCCACATCGCCCGGTAAAAGGCCGCACCTTGATGGTCGGACTTCAGCAGACGCGGATTCTGACCCAAGACCTCTTCGCGGCTGTAGCCGGTGGTGCGGGTGAAGGCCGTGTTGACATCGATGATCACGCGCTGCGCATCGGTGATCAAAATCGCTTCTTGCACATGGTCAAACACGTTGGCACCCTGGCGCAGGCGCTGCTC
>JAIFMR010000194.1 GCA_020048255.1 Rhodoferax sp.
AGCCCCACCACCAGCGTCAGCATGACCATCAACGGCCCAGCCCCCAGCATTTTGGCGATGTTCATGAACGCCGCCATTGACCAAAACCTGGAGAAATTCGCAGCCGACAATGGCCGCGACCCCACCGACACCGAGGCGCTGAAAATCCGCGAATGGGTGCTGGCCAACGTGCGCGGCACGGTGCAGGCCGATATTTTGAAAGAAGACCAGGGCCAGAACACCTGCATCTTCAGCACCGAATTCAGCCTGAAGGTCATGGGCGACATCGCCAGCTACTTTGTGCACCACAACGTGCGCAACTTCTATAGCGTGTCGATTTCCGGCTATCACATTGCCGAGGCTGGCGCCAACCCCATCAGCCAACTCGCCTTCACGCTGTCCAATGGATTCACCTTTGTCGAGGCTTATCTGGCGCGTGGCATGCACATTGACGACTTTGCGCCGAATTTAAGTTTCTTCTTCAGCAACGGCATGGACCCCGAATACACCGTGATGGGCCGCGTGGCCCGGCGTATCTGGGCGGTGGCTATGAAAGAAAAATACGGAGCCAATGAACGCAGCCAAAAGCTCAAGTACCACATCCAGACCAGTGGCCGCAGCCTGCACGCCCAGGAAATCCAGTTCAATGACATCCGCACCACCTTGCAAGCCTTGATTGCGATTTACGACAACTGCAACAGCCTGCACACCAACGCGTTCGACGAAGCCATTACCACGCCCACCGAAGACTCGGTACGCCGCGCCATGGCCATCCAGCTCATCATCAACCGCGAATGGGGTCTGGCCAAGAACGAAAACCCGTCGCAAGGTGCTTTCATCATCGAAGAACTCACCGAGCTGGTCGAAGAAGCGGTGCTATCAGAATTCGAGCGAATCACCGAGCGGGGTGGCGTGTTGGGCGCCATGGAAACCGGCTACCAGCGCGGCAAGATTCAAGACGAGTCGATGCACTACGAGATGCTCAAACACACCGGTGAGTTGCCCATCATCGGCGTCAACACCTTCCGCAACCCGCACGGTGATCCGGTCAACGACAAGCTCGAACTGGCGCGCAGTACTGAGGAAGAAAAACAGAGCCAACTGCAGCGCCTGGCCGACTTCCATGCCAAACATGCCAAAGAATCCCCCGCCATGCTGCGGCGCCTGCAACAAGCCGTCATGGACAACCAGAACGTCTTTGACGTCCTGATGGACGCCGTGCGCGTCTGCTCGTTAGGTCAAATCACCAACGCCCTGTTTGAGGTGGGCGGGCAGTACAGAAGAAACATGTGAGACATTGCGGGACAGACCAACTTACACGAAGTGAAGTTGCTCTGTCCCCAACTGATCAAGCTTGCGGGGCAGACCTGCTTACACGCAGTGAGCTTGCTCTGTCCCTAATAGATCAAGCTAAATTATTTATCCTTGCATATTCAATATGGTGTATTTAAAATACAAAGATGTTTAAACGTATTTGTGAAGATCAGCTCACCCAGGCTTTAAGCTGGAGCCCGGCAGTCGCCATCTTGGGCGCCCGTCAGGTGGGTAAAACCACCTTGGCACGGCACATTGCCACACAGCATCCTGGCGCGCTCTATTTAGACTTGGAGCAAGCCCAGGCGCGCGCTCAACTGGAAGAACCCAGCCTGTTCTTCTCCGCACATCGGCACCGTTTGATCGTGCTCGATGAAATTCAGAATACCCCCGAGCTCTTTTCTGTTTTACGCGGCGAAATCGATGCCGACCGCCGGCCGGGCCGGTTTTTGATACTGGGTTCGGCATCCTTCAAGTTGCTACAGCAATCACAGTCCTTGGCGGGTCGACTGGCCTTGATTGATATGGCGCCGCTGCTGCTGCCCGAGGTGATGACGCGTTTTGAAGACATGCAGACCCTTTGGCTGCGTGGTGGCTTTCCGGGCAGTTACATGGCGGCAAATGACGCTGCGTCATGGCATTGGCGTGACGCTTTCGTGCGCCATTTTCTCAACACCGATTTGCCTGCGGCGGTAGGTGTGACGCTTGACCCCGAGCAAATGCGACGGTTCTGGCGCATGGTGGCCCACTTGCATGGGCAATTGTTCAATGCTTCAGCGGTTGCGGCGTCGCTGGGCGTGTCGCAACCCACCGCAGCGCGTTACCTCGATCACTTGACCCAAACCCTGATGCTGCGCCGTCTTGAGCCCTATCACGCCAACGTGGGCAAGCGCTTGGTCAAGTCCCCCAAGGTGTATCTGCGCGATTCGGGGCTCTTGCACTATTTACTCAATATTCATGGTCAAGATGATTTGTCTGGGCACCCTGCTACCGGAGCTTCCTGGGAAGGCTTTGTGATCGAGCAAATCTGCAATCAGGTGCCCAGCGGTGCCTTGGTGAGTTTTTACCGCACAGCGGCGGGCGCTGAATTGGACTTGCTGGTTGAAGTGGGCAGCAAGAAAATTGCGTTTGAAGTCAAGTTTTCAAGCGCACCCAAGGTCACCAAAGGTTTTTGGCAAGCCTGCGAAGACGTGGGTGTGGATGCTGCCTATGTGGTGTCGCCGGTTCAATCGGGCTGGCCGATGAAAAGTCTGGGTCATTACCCTGTGGCCGTCATTGGCCCAGACACAATGCCCTGGTAAAACAAAACGGCCCACTGGGGCCGTTTTTGAGGTGCCGCCAGCAGCGGCCGTGTCGAAATCAACCGCCTTTGTGGCAGCGCTTGCCGGGGTTTTTCTTGTTGTTGGTGGCTACGCCACGCTCCAGGCTGCGCATCTGGCCATGGCCGGCGGTGTAGCACACGCCTTTGGGCGCCACAGGGCGGGGTGATGCTTTGCGGTCAGCTTCGGTACGGAATTCTTTGGCCATGAGGGTGCTCCTGTAAGTGGGTAAAACGCGTGATTATCTCTGCTCTGGCAGCCAGCCGGGCGGGGCGGCCACATTTTCATGACGTTTATCTTCCTATATGAATATTTACAGTAGAATTCCTATATGAATTCCACGCTGCGCATTTCACTTACCACCGACGCCGGGCAACACGCGCGTCTGGCGCAGCTGCAATCTGCGTTTGCGGGGGTATGCAATGCCATTGCCCCCACCGTGCAGCAAACCAAAGTCTGGAACCGCGTCGCGCTGCACCACCTCACCTATCGCAACCTGCGCGAGCAGTTTCCGGCCATGGGTTCGCAAATGGTCTGCAACGCCATTTACTCGGTGTCGCGTACCTGCCGCATGGTGTTTCAGCACCCGCAAAGCCCATTCAACCTGAATCAACTTGGTGCCAAGCCTTTACCGCTGTTGCGTTTTTCTGACAACTGCCCGGTGTACTTTGATCGCCACACCCTCAGCGTCAAAAAAGGTCATCTCTCCATGTACACGCTGGACGGGCGGCTGCACTTTGCCTTGGCACTCAGCCCCGAAAACGAGGCTGATTTTGTTGCCAAGAAGCTGCGCGAAATTGTGCTTTCCAAGCGGCAAGACGGCGTGTTTGAGCTGGCCTTCCAGTTTGACGACCAGCCAGATGCCGGCGCGCTGGAACCCAAACCGTCTTCCGACTCGGAATTCCCTGAATATGTGGTGGTCGAGGAGGCCCAATGACTCAAAATAAACCTGCAACCGAACTCAGCGAAGCCATCTCGGCGCAAATGCCCTTTTTTAAAAAGGCCGCCTGGTTTAGCCTGTTCTCTAGTCTGTTGCTGTTGGCTCCGTCGGTCTACATGCTCGAGGTCTATGACCGCGTCATCAACAGCCGCAGCCACATGACACTCGCCATGGAGACCCTGCTGGTCTTGGCGGCTTATGTGTTGATGGAGGTGCTCGAATGGGTGCGTTCCGAGATCATGCACGAATCCGCCCTGTCGCTGGACCGTCGCTTGAGCAGCCGGGTTTTCTCAGCCATATTTGAGGCCAACCTCAAGCGTTTGCCCGGTGGCTCGGTCCAACCCATGAACGACTTTCGCTCCATTCGCGACTTTCTCCAGGCACCGGTGCTGTTGGCGCTCATGGAAGCGCCGGTATCGCTGGTATTTTTGGTGTTGATTTTTGCGATCAGCCCGGTGTTGGGTTGGGCTGCCGTGGTGGCCGCTGTGCTACAAACTTTTGTCGGCTGGCTCAACGAGCGCAGCACCCAGCCCCCATTGCTGGCAGCCAACCGCAGCGCCATCGCGGCCCAGCAATATGCCGACGGCACCTTGCGCAACGCCCAGGTCATTGAGTCCATGGGCATGCTGCGCGACATTCACCTGCGCTGGATCAACAAGCAGCGCGAGTTCCTGGGCTTGCAAGCTCAGGCCTCGGACAACGCCGGCTTTTACCAAGCCATCTCCAAGTTTCTGCAAAACACGGTGTCGTCCATGTTGTTGGGCTTGGGTGCCTGGCTGCTGTTGCGCAACGAGCTCAATGGCGGCGCGGCTTACATGATTGTGGGCTCCATCCTGGGTGGCAGAGTATTGGCGCCTTTGGTGCAAATCGTGGCGCAGTGGCAAACCGTGGTCAACGTTCGCGACGCCTACAACCGGCTGGATAACTTGTTGGCCTCCGTGCCCCTGCGTCCAGCCAGCATGCCTTTGCCGGCACCCCAGGGCCATTTGCAGGTGGACAACCTGCTGGCCAGTGCGCCCGGCACACAAACACCTATTCTCAAAGGTGTGAGTTTTGCACTGCAGCCGGGTGAGGTACTGGCGGTTGTCGGGCCCTCTGCGTCCGGCAAAACCACGCTGGCACGGCTGTTGGTGGGACTGTGGCCCGCCGTCAACGGCAAGGTGCGCCTGGACGGTGCCGACGTCTACACCTGGAACAAGGTTGAACTCGGCCCCCACATGGGATATTTGCCGCAAGGTGTGGAGCTGTTCGACGGCACAGTGGCTGAAAACATTGCACGCTTTGGTGAGGTTGACACCGCCAAAGTTCAGGCCGCCGCCCAGGCCGTCGGTCTGCACGAATTTATTTTGGCGTTGCCCCAGGGCTACGACAGCCAGGTGGGCCGCGAAGGTGCCATGCTCTCGGGTGGCCAGCGCCAGCGTGTGGCGCTGGCCCGTGCCATTTACGGCAAGCCGGCGTTTGTGGTGCTGGACGAGCCCAACTCCAGCCTCGACGAGCAGGGCGACGCGGCCTTGGCTGGCGCCATCTCGCGGCTGGCCGCCCAGGGCACCACCTTTGTCGTCATGACGCACCGCACCAGTGTGCTCGGTGTGGCCAACAAGATGCTGGTATTGCGTGATGGTCAAACCCAGATGTTTGGGCCGCGCGACGATGTACTCAAGGCCTTGAACGAAGCCGCGGCCAAAGCGCGCCAACCCGCACCC
>JAIFMR010000139.1 GCA_020048255.1 Rhodoferax sp.
GTGCCCGTCGACATCGCTGATGGTGACCAGCAGATGTTCGTCCATGGCGGCCTGGTAACGCTCGAGTTTTTGCGCCGCCAGCACTGCCTGGCCCAAGGCCTGTCGGGCCGAGTTTTCACTCCGTTGCAAGGCTTCTTCGCGCTGGGCCAGCGTTTCCAGCAGGCGATTAAAACCACTGATGAGTTGCCCCACCTCATCGTGATGGGCTTGTGGCAGGGGTTGCGGTGGCAGCTGGTGGGCAGCTTGTGCGTTCAGAGCCTGAAAGGCTGCGTGCATGGGCTGAAGCTGGCGGCGCAACAGCCACCAGGTCAGTGCGGTCGCCATGAGCGAGGTCAGCAGGGTGGCCAGGCGAATATTCTTGATCAGATTGTTGACCGGGGTGAAGGCCTCTGCTGTGGGCAACGATGCCACCAGGCTCCAGCCGGTGCCTGGCAGTTTGGTGGCCGACGCCAGAACCATTTGCCCCTGCCGATCCTGCAGCAGGGCGGTGCCCTCAAAGCCCTGGGCAAACCGGTCCAGGGTGGGGTTGGCCCCTGCTGTGGGCATGTCCTTGAATCCCTCCCCAATGGGGCCGCCACCCATCATCAAACGGTGCGGATTGGCCAGCAGCAGGTAGCCACCGGTTTGGCCAAAGTGCGATGCCATGATGTGTCTGATGAAGCTGGCCTGGGTCAAGTCAATCAAGCCAATCAAGGCGCCGGTGACCTGGCCCTGTGTGTCACGGATCGTCACTGCGAGGGGAATCATGGGCTGGCTGCCTGGCGGACCCATCAGGGGCTTACCGATGCTTCCTTTGCCGCCTTGCAGGGCCTGTGCCACACCCGGTTGATTTTGATAATTAACTCCGATTCGCTGGGCCGAGGCGGGGTAAGAGGCGATGGCCGTACCGTCTGGCCCGACCACAAAAAATCCCCCATTGAAAAAAGTGGGCAGTGCCGGGCGTTGTTCCAGAAAGGCTTGCAACTTCCCGGGTTGTCCCGACATGATGGGGGCCACCAGCTGAGTGACACTTTGCAGCATGCCCAGACGCTCGGTCAAGCTGCGGTCGATGTCTTGCGCGTGCAGTGACACGGTGGCCAGTTGTTGTTGGCTGAGCAATTGCTCGACATCCTGATGCAGCGCCTTCACCACATACCAAGACAAAGCCCACAGACTGGCCAGAAAAACAGCCAGACTCAGCAGGGTGATGCGGGTTTGCAGCGAGCGCCAGGAATAAGGGCTGATGGGGCGGGGTTCGGACTTCACAGCGGATCAGAGTCAAGGTGCGACTGGATAAGTTCTTGAGCCCGCGCAAAGAGGACGGGCAGGGTCTGCGCCAGGGGGATACAGCGCTTCAGGTCTTGGGCCAGCGCTGCTTGCTCGAGCTGCTGGCACTGCTCTCCCAATGAGAGCGCACCCACCGTGCGCGCCGACGACTTTAAGGCATGCGCCACGTCTCTGACTTGATTCAGATCACAAGAACTCATAGCGTCACGGATGTCGGTCACCTGGGCGAGCGCCTGCGTCAAAAACTTGCCCAGCAGCCGGCGCTGCACCACCGGGTTGTCGCCGACCATCTCGCCCAGCGTGCTGGCGTCCCAGGCAGTGACCCCCGGTGTTGGGATGGGCGCTTCTGGGGGTGGGGCATCGGGTGTGGTGGTCAGGGGGCTACCCGGGCCGCCGAGCCACTTGGCCAGCATCTGTTCGAGCGCATGCAGTCGCAGCGGTTTGGACAAAAAGTCGTCCATGCCCTGGTCGCGGCAGCGCTGTGCCTCGCCTGACATGGCGTTAGCGGTGATCGCAATGATGGGCAGATGGCTGCCCACGGGTTCTTCGGCACGCAAGACATGGGTCAGCTCGAAGCCGTCCATGTGGGGCATGTGGCAGTCGGTCAGCAGCAAGGCGTAACGTGGTGCCCGGCCTGTGCCTGGTGTTTGTCCGCTGCGCCACATGGCCAGCGCCACGGCGCCGTCGGGCGCTACCTCAGCGGCGTAGCCCAGCAGGCGCAATTGTTCGTGTAGCACATCGCGGTTGGTTTCGTTGTCTTCAGCCAGCAAAATCAAGCGGCCGTTGGCCGCGGCCTGATCGACCGTAGGTGCGGCGGGGCGTGTGACAGCCAGGCGCTCAAGTGTCAGATCGGGCAGCTGCTGGGGTGAGAGCTCGCGCAAGGGCAGCTCCAGGGTGAACACCGACCCCTGCCCGGGCTGGCTGTGTACCGTGATCTGTCCGCCCATCAGCTGTGCCAGTCGCTGGCTGATGGACAGCCCCAAACCGGTGCCGCCAAACTGGCGTGAGGTGCTGGCATCGGCCTGCGTAAAGGGCGTAAACAGTTTGTCCAGCACACGCGTGCTCATGCCAATACCGTTGTCGCTGACCTTCACTTGCCAGCCTGTCTCGCCATTGGCGCGCCTGACCGGGGCCGCACTCAGTTCGATGTGCCCGCGTTTTTCGGGTGTGGTGTGGGTGAACTTGAGCGCGTTGCCCAGCAGGTTCAGCAACACCTGGCGCAAACGGGTCGGGTCGGTGGCCAGCCAGCGTGGCAGGGTGGGATCCAGCGCGACCGACAGGTCCATCGATTTGGCCTGTGCGGTGCTGGCCATCAGCTGCGCCACTTCATGCAACAAGTCATGCACCGGCGTGGCCACACTCTCGATGCCGAGATGACCGGCTTCAATCTTGGAGTGGTCCAGAATGTCGTTGAGGATGGTCAGCAAGCTCAGCGACGATTGGTGGATGGTGTCGAGCATGCGTTGCTGCTCCGGGCTCAGGTCGGTCTGCTGCAGCACATCGACCATGCCCACCACCCCGTTCATGGGGGTGCGAATCTCATGGCTCATATTGGCCAGAAACTCCGACTTGACCTGGCTGGCCGCCTGGGCGGCTTCTTGCGCCAGCTGTAAATCATGGGTGCGTTGCTGCACCAGTTCTTCCAGGTGTTCGCGGTAGCGCTGCAACTCGCGGGCGTTGGCCTTGCGGCTGGTCACATCAGACGCCACCGTGACAAAGTGTGCCCGCCCCGACAGGTGGATCACCCGCGTGCGCACATGCATGTCCAGCAGGTGGCCTTGTTTGTGTCGGTACACAGTTTCGAAATCACCCGACCCGGCTTGCAAAATTTGATCGATGCGCTGTGCCAGCAGGGCGTCGTCCTGCAGTTCGTTGCTGATGTCTTTGATGTGGAGTTCAGCAAACTCCTCGCGGCTGTAACCCAGCAGGGCGCAGGCCATGTCGTTGAACTCCACAAAACGCAGGGTGGCCGGATCGGTCAGGAAGATGGCCTCGCTGGCGTTGGCCACAATGCTGCGAAACAGGGCTTCGCGCTCGGCCAAAGCCAGCTGGGCCTGTTCCAGGTGGCGGGTCAGGGACTGCGAGCGATCCAGCGCCAGGCGGGCGGCGTATTCACTTTCGCGCAGATTGACTTCCAGCAGTTTTCGCTCGGTGATGTCCTGAATCGTGCCACGCATTGCGCTGGCTTGGCCGCTGGCGTCCCGGCTGACTTCGCCCAGGCCCGAGACCCAGCGGGTTTGCCCGTCCTGGGGGCGGACAATTTTGTAGTCGTATTTGAAATGCCCCGCGCCCTGGACGATCTGGTTGAAATGCGTCAGCGTCTCCTCGCGATGCTCCGGGGCAATCAGGGCGTTCCAGCCGGCCACGGTTCTCTCGTAGGCTGCTTCGATGCCAAAAATGTCATCGAGAATCGGCGAGCTTTGCCACAGACCGGTGGCAAGATCCAGCGCGTAGCTGCCCACCCCGGCAAGTCGCTGGGCCTCGTTCAGGGCGGTGGCACTTTCACGCAGGGTTTGCTCGGTCTGGTTGCGCAGGGCTTCTTGCTCGCGCGCCTGGGCTTGGGTCAAGGCACTGCGGGCTGCGTCTTCGCGGCGGCGTTGCGCGCGCGCCAGACTCAGGGCCATCAGCGCCAAGAAGCTGCTCAGAGCGATGCCCGAGCTGGCCACAAGTTGCGGCCGTTGTTTGACGGCGGCGGCGCCAAATTCAGGCCTTGAAAAGGCTTGCAGTGTCCAGGTGTGTCCACCAAACTGCAGCGCCAGCAGCCGCTCAAAGCGACTGCTCTGCGGCTGGGCAAACCGCGGGTCACCATCTGAGTCGAACAGCAGTGTGGCGGTGTTGCGATCAGTGCCGTCAAAAACCTCCAGGTCAATCACGGCATCGCCAGGCTTCAAGACTTGTTTAAGCAAGGCCGCCACGCGAAAGGGTGCATCCACCCAGCCCAGCAACTGCGCTTGGCGTTGCTCTGGGGTGTCCACCTTGGCGCCGCGGCGATAGATCGGCAGGTACATGACAAAGCCAGGTTCCGTACTGCCTGCATCTTGTTTGAGGGTCAGTTTGCCTGACAAGGCCAGGGCGCCGCTGTCCTGTGCTTGTTGGAGGGCAGCGCGGGCGGGTGGCACGGTGCTGATGTCAAAACCCAGGGCGGCGCGGTTGCTGCCCTCGTAGGGTTCAATGAACACAATCGGCGTGTAGCTGTCGCGCGCGCCGGCCGGATTGAGGTGGTAGTAGCGCGCACCATCGGCGCGCACCTCGGCCAGGTGCAGTTCCAGATCTTTGGTGTCTACTGGTTGAACGTAGGCTACGCCGGTCAAACCAAAAGCGCCCTGATCCAGATTCAGCGACTGGTAAAAACTGCGAAAGTCATGTCGCGTGACCTGCTCAGAAGCGTTGAACAGACCGGCAAAACTCTTGAGCGTCAATGCGTGCACGCTCAATTGCTGGGCTAGTCGCGCCTGAATGTCGCTCACCTGGGTGTCAAACTGGGTGCGCAGCTCCACCTGTGCATCTTGTCTGGCCTCGTGCCATAACAGCGCCGTGAGGCCCAGGCAGCCCACCCACACCAGCAAGGCCAGGTCGACGGGCTTGAGCCAGCCGTGGCTGCGACGCTTGGGGTGGGTGGATGCTGCGTGGTGATTCATGGCAGGGGCGTTGCCAAGTGGGCGGCAATGGCCGCTTGCGACTGTTCAAACAGGGCAGTCAATTCATTCAGCAAGACTTGGCAAGTGCTCAGATGATCTGCCACTGCGGCCTGCTCGAGCTGCTGGCAGTGTTCCCCCAAACGCAAGGCGCCTACCGTGCGGGCCGCAGACTTCAGGGCATGCGCCACCTCTTTGACGCGGGTCAGGTCAGCGTTGACCTGCGCCGCACACAGGTCCTGCACTTGCTGCTCAGCCTGGCGCAAAAATTTCTCCAGCAAGCGTCGGTGCATGGCCGGGTTGTCGCCCACCAGTTCCCCCAAGGTCGCCGGGTTCCATATATCAAAAAGGCT
>JAIFMR010000185.1 GCA_020048255.1 Rhodoferax sp.
CACACAGCTCTGGCAGGGCAGCGTTTTTGGCGCCAGAAATGCGCACCTCACCCATGAGCGGTCGCCCGCCACGAATCAACAATTTATCCATAAAAGAAGATTACCAAATTAAATTTTATTAATTATTTTCTTCAATTTCAAATCCATTTTTTCTGGCTTGAGCAATAAATTTTATAATATTTCCAAGACCCCACTGATTTGAAATCGCGTATTTTCCAGAATCCGGAAATACAATGACCTCATCTTCCCCAAGAAAATGACGATATTTACCCTGTCTGTTGTAAATATCCTGCGCTTCAGCAACGGACACCACGAGCCCGCCTCCCCCAATTTCTTGTGGAAAAACACTCAACAATTGAGTCAAGGTTGTTGGCTTATTGACAGATATCCAATTCTGCATAACAGCCAATACTAGTTTTCTCTTGTTGTAAGATTTACCTTGAAAAACATAGTGTGTGTAATCTCTCGATGAATTGCGAGACTCCCTTCTTTCCTCGGACTGTTGCTTGATCTTGACTTGATAACTTTGGACTTCCGGCAGTGGAATAATTTGCTGTACATCAATAAGTACTTGATTTTCAAACTTGTGAGGTATCAAACGAACACACCGAATATCAATGTTTCTTTCATTCAACCACATCACCGATGTTGTTAATTCCTTGGAAAAATCAGATGCAACCAGAATGATTCGAACGTCCAGTGCGAAATCTTCTTCCTGCGGCTCATCCCAACCCAGAAAGCCCAATAAGTTAGTTTTCGCGTCAACATCCTGATTCGATGAATTTAAGTATTTTTGATAAATCTGCACCGCCCGGCTGAAAGTCAAAGTAGATACCATGGCAGCATATCTAAGTGCTTGCAACTCCATGTGCTCGCCAGTTTCAGTGCGTTTTAGCTCAATGACCACCAGCGTACCAACTTTGTCAACAGCCAATAAATCAATTCTTCGCTGTGAATCTGTCCATTCAGAAAACTCCTCGGATATCACAAGGCATTCCGGTGCAACAACATGAATTTGATGTCTAAGTGCTGTCTGCAAATGTTGGCGTTCCAGAATCCCCTCCCTGCCAAACGAGGTTGTATCGACTTTCTTCAAGGAGTTTTCGTTGAAGCTATAAATTGCCATAGGAGTGCCCCGTATGCCTTAACCGCTATTGTTTTAAAGCCGCCCATTCGTCAGGCGTAAACGCCTTGATCGACAGGGCGTGCACCTCGTCGGTTTTCATCTTGTCGCCCAAAGTGGCGTACACACGCTGGTGGCGGGCAATGGCACGCTTGCCGACAAACTCGGCTGAGACCAGGGTGGCGTACCAGTGGCGGCCATCGCCATTGACTTCAAGGTGCTCGCATGGCAATCCGGCGGCGATCAGGGCTTTGAGCAGGTCAGCAGTCATAAGTGTTCATGGGTTAAGTCGTCATTCCCGCGAAGACGGGAATCTAGTGCTGCTGGATTACCGCCTTCGCGGAATGACGGAGAGGAAAATAAAAGCATCAATCAACACAATGGGCTAGTAACGAATACGGTAGCCGATGCGTAGCAAGTAGAGCGCAAGCGCGCTCACAATCAACGTCGTGCTGCCGACCACCCCCAGGCTGAGCCACGGCGAGACGTCACTTACACCAAAAAAACCATAACGAAACCCGTCAATCATGTAGAAAAACGGATTGAAATGGCTCACCGTCTGCCAGAACGGCGGCAGTGTATGGATTGAATAAAACACGCCACTCAAAAACGTCATGGGCATCACGATGAAGTTCTGAAAAGCCGCCAATTGCTCAAATTTTTCGGAATGCAGCCCGGCAATCAGGCCCAGGGCACCCATCAGCGTCGCCCCCATCAGAGCAAACACGGCAATCCACATCGGGGCCACAAAACTGAAGGTGGTGAAAAAGGCCGCCACGACAAACACCCCCAGTCCCACCACCAGGCCACGAAACACCGATGCGCCCACATAAGCCACAAACCAGTGCACATACGATAGCGGCGTGAGCAGCAAAAACACCAGGTTGCCCATTACCTTGCTGGCAATCAGCGACGATGAGCTGTTGGCGAAGGCGTTTTGCAGCAGGCTCATCATGGCCAGACCCGGTACCAAGAAGGCGGTGTAGCTGACCTGGTCATACACCTTGACGTGGGATTCCAGCGCATGGCCAAAAATCAGCAAATACAGCATGGCCGTCAGAATAGGTCCGCCCACGGTCTGACCGACCACACGCCAAAAGCGCATGATTTCCTTGTAGAGCAGCATTTGCCAGCCGGTCATGCACCCACCTTTTGCGTCAGCGGGTCCAAGGCCGTGGTGGCATGACGATTCATCACATCCAGAAACACGTCTTCGAGGTCAGCACGGCGGATTTCGATGTCTTGCGCCACCAGGCCAGCCTCACGCACGGCTGCCAGGTATTTTTCAACCGCCAGCGCGTCTTGTGCCGGAAACTGCAC
Source organism: Rhodoferax sp. (assembly GCA_020048255.1). GTDB lineage: Bacteria > Pseudomonadota > Gammaproteobacteria > Burkholderiales > Burkholderiaceae_C > Rhodoferax. The sequence goes on from JAIFMR010000185.1 coordinate 2,444, forward strand.
CACCCGCCCGGTGACTCGCGCGCCGGCCGCCAGCGAAGGCGGCAGGTCGCCGTCTATCTTGAAGCGCAACACATTGCTGGATGCGGCCTTGAGCAAGGCGCTGGTACTGTCAAGCGCTACCACCCGACCGGTTTTAAGCATGGCGATGCGGCCGCACAGGGCCTCGGCTTCTTCCAGGTAATGGGTGGTCAGCAGCACCGTGCTGCCCTGCTTGTTGAGTCTGGAAATGAACGCCCACAGGGTTTGGCGCAACTCCACGTCCACCCCGGCGGTGGGTTCATCCAGCACGATCACGGGGGGTTTGTGCACCAGCGCCAGCCCAACCAGCACCCGGCGCTTCATGCCGCCCGAGAGCATGCGCATGTTGGCATTGGCCTTGTCGGTCAGGCCCAGACTTTCAAGCAATTCGTCAATCCAGGCATCGTTGTGTTTGACGCCAAAGTAGCCCGACTGAAACCGCAGTGCCTCGCGCACATTGAAAAACGGGTCAAACACCAGCTCTTGAGGGACCACACCCAACTTGCGCCGGGCTTGGGCATAGTCGGTTTGCACATCACTGCCCAGCACCGACACCTGACCCGAAGTGGCTTTGGCCAGGCCCGCCAGGATGGTGATCAGTGTGGTTTTGCCAGCGCCGTTGGGCCCGAGCAGCCCAAAAAACTCGCCTTCTTCAATGTCCAGGCTGACCTGGTCGAGCGCCAAAAAACTGGTGCCGGGTGTGCGTGGCGACGGATAGGCTTTGGAAACCGATTGAAATGAGATGGCGGACATGGGTTCGCTATTTTACCGGGGCCATCAAGCCTGGGCCGGTAGCAACTCAGCGACACCGTACAGGCGCGCCAGGTCTGCCATGCGCTGTGGCAAGCCATGCACAAAAAATGTTTTGCCAAGTCGCAGGGCTTGGCGGCGCAGCGCCAGCAGTACCGCCAGCGCGACCGAATCAAACCGGTTCAGGCGCGAGGCGTCCACCACCACCGCGTCGGGCTCAGCTGGCAGCACCGCGCCCAAGTCATGCAGACAGGCGCTTGCGCTGGTTTGTGTCAACACCTCTGGCAGCACCAGCATGTGTTAGCCCTTGCTGGGCTTGGCAGCACCGGCGGCGTTGGCTTTGTTGCGGTCGCTCAGCGTTGCAATCAAACCGTCTATGCCTTTGGCATTGATTTCCTGGGCAAACTGGCTGCGGTAGGTGTCCACCAGCCAGACGCCGAGCACGTTGAGGTTGTAAATTTTCCAGCCGGCGCCAATGCCTGGGGTTTTTTCCAAGCGGTAGTCGAGCTGCACCGGGTCACCACGCCCGGTAATCATGGTGCGCACAATCACCTCTTTGTCTTCTGGTGCTGCACGCAGCGGTTTGACGCTGAAGCTCAGGTTTTTGGCCTGGCTCATGGCACCGGCGTAGGTGCGCACCAGCAGGGTTTTGAACTCAAGCTCAAGCCGCTTGCGCTGCTCCGGGGTCGCCTGGCGCCAGGCCGGGCCCACGGCGGAGGATGTCATGCGCTGAAAATTCAGATGTGGCATGATTTTTTCGTCCATCAGGGTGATGATGCGGCCCACATCGCCCGCCTGCACCGCCTTGTCAGCGGCGATGGTGTCCAGTGCCTCTTTGGTCAGCCGGTCAATCAAGACATCAGGCGCTTCGTCGGCCGCTGATACTGGCAAAACCTGGAGCAACCAAGGGCTCAAGGCTGAAACTGCAAACAGCTGGTGGATGGCACGTCGTTTCATGGGAACTCCTTGATCTTCTGAATTATTGAGCCGGACTGTCATTGATCACCGGTACTTCGTCGGCTTCGTCGGGCGGATTGCCGTCATAAACCGCGCTGCGCCGACGCTGCAAGAAGGCGTCGCGCGTAAAGGTATAGGGGTCAAGCGCCACTTGTTCCAGCATATCGGTGGTTTGTAACAACTGCGAGCGCAGGTTCACCAGTTTGAGGGCGGTAGCCGAATTGCGGGTGGGAACATGCTCAACTTGCGAAACCAAATTACCTTGAAAGTCTATGGGTAACGCAGCGGTGTCGCGCACGGTTGACGGGCCCAACATGGGCAGCACCAGGTACGGGCCGGGACCAACTCCCCAGTAACCCAGCGTCTGCCCAAAATCTTCGGTATGGCGTTCAATGCGCATGTCGGTAGCAATGTCAATCAGGCCACCCAACCCAAACACCGTATTGACTCCAAAACGGACCAGGCTGTTGCCAGCGCCTTCCGCCTTGAGCTGCAAGACATTGTTGACAGCTGACCAGACATCTTGCAGGTTATTGAAAAAATTGGTCACCCCGGTGCGGACCGGCGACGGCAGCACATCGCGGTAAGCGGTGGCCACCGGCTTGACCACGGCGCGATCCAGCGTGTCGTTAAACTGAAAAACACCACGGTTGAATGACTCCAGCGGGTCGCGTGGATGCGCGTTGGGGCTACTGGCGCAGCCCGTCAACGCCACGCTCAGGGCAACCAATACCGTGCGCATCAAACCGCTTTCCAGCAGACATTTCACATTGATTTTCATGGTTTCCCTTTGCTTGCGCCATCAGCGGCCGGGGTGGCGCTGTCTGCGGCTTTACTGTACAAAAACTGGCTGATCAGATTCTCAAGCACCACGGCTGACTGGGTGCTGGAAATCACGTCGCCAGCCACGAGATTCTTGTCGTCGGCACCCGCTTCAATGCCCAGGTACTGATCCCCGAGCAGCCCGCTGGTGAGTATTTTCAGCGAACTGTCTTTGGGAAAAGCATAGCGGTTTTCAAGCGCCAGTGTGACACGGGCCTGAAATGACTTG